>JBEKVU010000125.1:0-10693 GCA_049513775.1 Candidatus Acidiferrum sp. | reverse complement strand
TCGCGGGATTGTTGCTGGCCACCGCGCTGTTTCATTTCTTGCCTATCACCGTCACCTCGCAAATCCTGCTGATCTTCGCGTTTACGTTTTTGTTGCGCTGGGTCGGACCGGCGAATTACGGAATCTTTGGCGTGGCCGTGAGCGCCCTCGTGGTGCTGCTGATCGCCATTGCGGGAGTCGCTCCCAAGGATGTCATCTGGCCGCGTGGCGTAAATACCGCTGCTGGCGGTGGGCTGGCGCTGCTCGGCTATTGGCTTTGGCCCACCTGGGAACGCACCCGCGTGGCGGAGCGCTTCGCGCAGCTGCTGGATGCCTACCGCGAATATTTTCATGCGTTGTCGCATGCGTATTTGAGCGGCGCGGATGGCGCCGCGAAAGAAATCGAACGCTGCAGGCTGGCATCGCGCGTGGCGCGCTCCAATTTGGAAGGCTCGATCGACCGGCTGGGCTCGGAGCCGGGAACCACAGCGCAGCAGATTGGCCGGCTCAATGCCGTGCTGGCGAGCACGCATCGCTTCATCCACGCGGTCATGGCGCTGGATGCCGGCTGGGTGCAGACCGCCAGCGTGCCGGCGCGGCCAACATTCCGTGTTTTTGCGGCGGATGCGGAGAAAACCTTGTCTTTGCTGGCCGCGGCATTGCGTGGCACGCGCGTGGCGGACAAGGACTTTCCGAATTTGCGCGCGGATCACAATCGTCTGGTGGAATCCGGCGACAGTCACGTCCAGCGTTACGCGCTAGTGAATGTAGAGGCGGATCGACTCACCAATAGCTTGAATACCACGCGCGAACAAATCCGCAATTGGTGCCGCAGCCTCAACAAGTAGCATTTTGGAATACGATTTAGCCTGAGCGGTTTACGCGAAAGGCGGCTGTACGCTGCTTTTTACCGCCGTAGCCGCACCAGGATCAATCATCAGAGAATCGAGCGAATCTCCGCGGAGATGGTAATGTGTGTCGCAGGTTCTTTGTCGACGTTGTAGGAAACTCCGTCAGAATTGGAAAATCGAAAAAACCGGCTGATGTGATAGTCCTCGTCATACCCGGAAAAAACTTTCTCTGTCTGCGGCGCACTCAATCCAAAAGAAGAAAGCGCCACCGGCGTGCCAAAAGCACCAGCAAGCGCGAGATACCGTTCGACAAGCAGTCGGAGAGGCATGATCGCTGCGCGGCGCGTGGCGTCGACGCTCATCGCGCGCTCCTACGGCGAAGTGTAGCACCGATTGCGCAACGCAAAAGCTGGTCTGGGTGCACAGGCAATCCGGCCTGTGCTGGTCTTGCAAGTAGCACGTGAAAAGAGCACCGGCCAGATTGCCTGTGCCGCCAAAGACCAGACCATGCCGAAGGCCGCGAGTGGAGATGACCTCGCTGCGGTGGTATCCTTGGGGCGGTTGAAATGGTCAGGAGGAATGATTATGGGCATCACCGTGGGAAGCGCGGCGCCGGATTTTACGCTCAAGGATCAGTCGCAGAAAGAAGTGAAGCTTTCGGATTTTGCGGGCAAGAAGAACGTGGTGCTGATGTTTTACCCGCTGGACTGGAGCCCGACTTGCACCAGCGAGCACGCCTGCTTTGTGAACGGCATGAAATCCTTTGCGACGCTAGACGCGGAAGTGTTGGGCGTTAGCGTGGACAGCGTGTGGTCGCACAAGGCGTACGCGGAAAAAATGGGCATTCAATACTCGCTCTTGGCGGATTTTCAGCCGCGCGGCGCGATGTCGGAAAAGTACGGCGTGTATTTGCCGGAAAAAGGGATCACCGGAAGGTCCATCATCATCGTGAACAAAGAAGGAAAAGTGGCTTGGGTGAAGCATTACGACATTCCGGTCGTTCCGGACGTGCAGGAAGTGGCGGCGGCGCTGCAGCAAGTGAAATCCGCGACGGCGTAAAAACCAGCGCAATGAAGTAACGCCGTAAAACCAACAACGCAAAACGAGCAACGAAAATTCAGAAGAAAAAGGTCGAGATTCTCGGCCTTTTTCTTTTACCTTGTACAGCGCCGCAGCAGCTCGGGTCTTGGTAGCGCCGGCATTTCCTTCCTGTGTGCAATTGCTGACCGTCGCAAAACTAAACCGCACTGGCAAGAGTGCCCGGCCTACCTCGTAGTTGCACCAGCGGGAGGCCCAGCAAAAGATCGCACCAGCAAGACCAGTTGCCACCGCTGTTCTTCCGTGAAGCGCAGCTTGAACGAAGGCATAGGCTTTTTGCCTTCGCTGATTTGATAGAAGATCTCACCGTCCGTAAGTCCGGAATTGAATTTGAAATTGCTGAGGTCCGCGGGCAGTGGATCGTACATCTTGGCTTCCGGGCCGTCACCTCCGCCTCTTTCACCGTGGCATTGTGCACAATTGTCGAGGTACACCTCGCGAGCAGCCTGCAACGCTTCAGGCGACGATTGCAGCGGATTCTTGCGCTGCTTGGCTTCGTCAGGGATATTCCAAGTGTGCTTTTCACGTGCCGCCAAGACGATGGAAATGGCGGCCAACGTCAGCACCGCGGCAAAAAGAATTTTCCGTATCCGGAGGCTTCGTTGGTGCGCAGAGGGCATGAGCGTGGACCTAATTTTCGCACAGTTTTTATGCGCTTGGCGGTCTGCCGCATGACTACAACAAAGATGCCAGGACGAATGCCCGGCCGCTAGAACGCGGGCTTGCTGATTCAGGCGGGCTTTGGCTTTTTTACTTGGAGGCCGAGCTCGGCCATTACTTTTTGGAGATCTTTCCAGACTTCGCTTTTGGCGGGGGGATTGCGCAGCAGATAGGCGGGGTGATAGGTGGCCAGCAATTTTTTGCCGCGAAAGTCGAGCCACTGTCCGCGGAATTTTGAGATGCCCATGTCCGTTTCGAGCAGCGTTTTTGCGGCGGTGGCGCCGAGGCAGACGATTACTTTGGGATTGATCACTTCCAGCTGGCGGACCAGATAGGGTGAGCAGGTGGTGACTTCTTCTGGGTCAGGCTGGCGATTTTCTGGCGGGCGGCATTTAACCACGTTGCAGATGTATACGTCTTTGCGCTGCAGGCCCATGGCTTCGATCATCTGGGTGAGTAATTTTCCGGCGCGGCCCACGAAGGGGATTCCGGTGGCGTCTTCGTCGGCGCCGGGGCCCTCGCCGACAAAAACGAGTTCGGCTTTTGGATTGCCGTCGGCGAAGACGATGTGGGTGCGCTTCTTGTGGAGTTTGCAGCGGGTGCAGTCGCCGATGTCTTCGCGGATATTCAAGAGCGAATCATTCTCCACGCGGTCCAGCAATGCGAAAAAGTTGGAGGTTTTGGGTGGAGCTGGGAAAACGCGGTGGTCGACGGCTGACTGCGTGGCAAGCTGAGGCGCAGCATACTGCGCCCCTACGACGGCGGAAGCTTCGTTCGACGAAGCGGTGGAGGGAGTAAGTGCGGCTTTCGCGTGGCTCGCTGGCTTGGGCAAGATTTCTTCCTCGTGTCTTACGGGTAGGGCAACCGTGGGAAGCGAAGAGTTTACGGCGCCGCTCGCATGGCGTTGCAGATAGAACGGAGCGATGCCTAGATCTTCGTAGAAGCTGAGGCGGTGTTTGATTTTTTCGCGGAGGACATCGGGAAGAGGCTGAGACATCGGGATTAGTGGCCCCACTCTTTTACGGCGGCTTTAAAGCCGCCGGCGAACTCGCCGTCACGTTTTTGTCTTGCGGCGCGCATGCGAACGATTTCGTCGAGTATCCGCTGTGCGACTTCCGACTTGGGCAATTTGGGAAGCGGGAGATCGCGGCCATCCGCGGAGAACAGGGTCACGATATTTGTATCGACATCGAAGCCTGCGCCTTCGGCGCTGACGTCATTCGCAACGATCAGATCGGCATGTTTAGCGAGCAGTTTCTTACGGGCGTTTTCGGCGACGTTCTCGGTTTCCGCGGCGAAGCCTACTATAAAGCGAGATTCTTTACCTTCTCTTCCAACCATTGCGAGAATATCGGGTGTGGGCTCGAGCTCCAGAGTAATGCTTTCCTTGCCGCGCTTGATTTTTTGTGCGGCGGTGACCAGCGGGCGATAGTCGGCGACGGCGGCGGCGAAGATGGCGATGGAACACTGCAGAAACCGAACGGTAACCGCGGCGTACATTTCGGCGGCGGCGCGCACATCGACGCGCGTGACGCCTTGCGGAGTTTCAAGGGCGGTAGGTCCGCTGACCAGCAAAACCTTGGCGCCGCGTCTGGCGGCGGCTTCGGCTACGGCGTAGCCCATTTTTCCGGAAGAGCGATTGCTTATGTAGCGGACGGGGTCAAGGTCTTCGCAGGTGGGACCTGCGGTGATTAGCACGGTTTCGCCTTCAAGGTCGCGTTGGGCGTGCAGGGCGGCTTTGACGGCGGAGACGATTTCGTCTTGGCCGGCGAGGCGTCCAGGGCCAGTCATGCCACACGCCAAATAGCCTTCATCCGGAGTTACGACGACGTTCCCACGGTCCCGCAGGGCTTTTATGTTCTCCTGCGTGGCCGGATGATTCCACATGTTGACGTTCATGGCGGGGGCGACGATTACCGGGGCGGTGCTGGCGAGATACAGCGTGGTCAGAAAATCGTCGGCGATGCCGCGGGCGAATTTGGCGAGGATGTCGGCGGTGGCAGGAGCGACGAGGAGCAGATCGGTGCGTTGGGCTACGGCGATGTGTTCGATAGCGTTGTCCAGATTGGCTTCGCCGGATTCTCCGCTGGCAAAAAGATCGGTGATTACTTTTTGGCCGCTTAGGGCGGCGAAGGTCAGCGGGGTGATAAATTCGCGGGCGCCGCGGGTCATCACTACTTGGACTGCGAAATTTTCTTGCTGCAGGCGGCGGACTAGTTCGGCGGCTTTGTAGGCTGCGACTCCTCCGGTTACGCCTAGGGTGATGCGCATAGATTCTTTAATCCTTTTGGGGGACGTAGAAGAATGCTTCGCGACGTTCCCCTGCGGCTGAAACCCTATTCTAGCGCACTCCGACTGGCGGGAGGAACGGGTCGGACGTTTGGGTTGTATCGCGGAAAGCGCTCGCCGCAGACGGCGGCCGCTACAATGTCAAAGGCACGGGTCTAAAGACCCGCCGCTACGGTGCATGCCAACGGGCCAAGCCCAAAAAAGCGCCAGGACGAAAGCCCGGCCGCTACAACGGCCAACCCCAAGAACGGCAAATCGAAGAGCGTCGCTACTTGCGGCGCTTGTTGCCGTCTTTGTCGGTGTCGATGGATGAGGGCTCAACAAAGTCGTACTCGAGCATGCTGTGTTCCAGCTCTTCGCACGCGATTCGTGTGGCCTTCAGTGTTTTCGGGTTTTCGACCAGCGGCGGCGCGCCCGCCATGATCTGCCGCGCGCGCCTCGACGCCAGCACCACGTATGCAAACTGGCTTTGCGGAGCTTTCGTCAGCACATTCATTTCAGTCTTTCCCCCCAAACGATGCCAACAGTCTTTCTACCCGGGCCTGACGCCTGGCGGTCGAGCAGCGCAACGCGGAAACAATCGCGGTGGCTTCGCTTGCCGCCAGGGCGACATCTTCATTTAACACGCAATAATCATACGACTGGAAGGCGGAAATCTCGGCGCGGGCTTTGGCCAGCCGCCGGGTGATCTCGTCTTCCGAATCCGTGCCACGGCTGCGCAGGCGGCGTTCCAGTTCCTCGCGCGACGGTGGCAAAATAAAAATGGCCACTGACTCCGGGAGGGCTTTCTTTACCTGCAAAGCACCCTGGACGTCAATCTCGAGGACCAGATCGAGACCAGTTTTGCGAGATTCCTCCAGCCACTTTCGCGGTGTGCCGTAAGAATGTTTGCCGAAGACGCGCGCATATTCGAGAAAATCACCGTGACGCACCATCTCGTCAAACTGCGCTTCCGTGACGAAATCATAACACTTACCGGTGGCCTCAGTCGCGCGACGCGGCCTGGTAGTACATGAGATGGAAGCCATGGTGCCGGGCAATTCCAGGATGCGTTGAACCAGGGTGGACTTTCCCGAGCCCGACGGTCCGGAAACGACCAATACCAGGGGCACCGCGGGCGATGACGATAACGAAGCCACCGGAGGCCCGGGCAGCGCGAGTTCCTTTTCGGCGCTCATTCGATGTTCTGTACCTGCTCTCGCAGTTTTTCGATTTCAGATTTGGTTTCCAGCGCGATACCAGTAATGGCCAACGCTTCGTTTTCAACGCCGGGAGTCTTAGAAAGCATGGTGTTGGCTTCGCGTTGCATTTCCTGAAGCAAAAAATCCAGCTTCTTTCCGACCTCGCCGCCGCCATCAAGCAAGGCCGTAAATTGCCGCAGGTGGCTTTGCAGACGCTCTAATTCTTCACTGATATCGCTGCGTTCCGCAAGTACAGCAGCCTCTTGGGCGAGGCGGGCCGGATCGATGCCCGAACCACCAAGGACTTCTTTCAAGCGCGCATCCAGACGGCGCGCGAACGCCGGGCGCAGGGATTCGGATAGACCCCGCACCTGGGCGCAGTGTTCGCCGATCGTGGCGATGCGTTGACGCAAATTTTCCACGAGATGCGCGCCTTCAGAGCGGCGCATGCCATCGAGGGTGGTTAAGGCCTCCTGGATGGATGAGCTCAAAATTTGCCACAATTTTTCGCGGCCGGCTTCGTCTTCCGGAAGCGCGGGACCAGCGCCCCGAATCACTCCGGGTAACCGCAACAAACCGACGACATCCATACCGGTGGCGGCTTTTGTTTTCTGGCGCAGGTTTTCGGCGGCTTGAAGATACGCCTCGACGAGGGGTTGATTCAGTTGCACACCGGCCGCGCTCTGGGCTTCAAAGTTGACGACAAGATGCACATGCCCGCGAAAGATGCGCTCGCGAACGATTTGTCGAATGCCCACTTCGAAAGCATCGAAACCCTCGGGCAGCTGCAGCTTTAAATCGAGAAAACGATGATTGACGCTCTTGATGCTGACCCGAAGAGCCCAGCCATCAGCCGGACCACCGGGAGCCTGGCTGCGGGCCTGCGCGTATCCAGTCATCGAAAAACAACTTTTGGGTGACAAATTTTCCCTTTCCGTCATGCCCGGTCCACGAGAGCTGAGGCGGCCGGGGTGGAAGTCTGTAGCGGCGAGACGAGATCGTCGGTAGCAAATTGCAAAGCGTGCAGGCGCGCATAGGTGCCGCCGCGAGCGAGCAATTCAGAATGCGTGCCGCGTTCGCGAATCTGGCCTTCTTCAAGGACGAGGATTTGGTCGGCGCGGCGAATGGTGGCCAGGCGATGCGCGATAACGAAGGTGGTGCGCCCGGTCATTAGATTGGCAAGGGCTTTTTGCACGAACATTTCGGACTCAGCGTCGAGTTCGGAGGTGGCTTCGTCAAGGATCAGGATGGGCGAATCTTTCAAGATGGCGCGTGCGATGGCGATGCGCTGGCGCTGGCCGCCGCTGAGGCGCGTACCGCGTTCACCAATAACGGTGTCGTATTTTTGCGGCAGGCTCTGGATGAAGTCGTGCGCCAGGGCGGTTTGGGCGGCTTCGACGACGCGCTCCTTGGAGACGTCGCTGAGCCCGTAGCTGATGTTGTTCCAGACGGTGTCGTGGAAAAGGATATTTTCCTGAGCCACTACGGCGATCTGTTCGCGCAGCGAGCGAATGGTGGCGCCGGCGATGTCGATGCCATCGATGCGAATACGGCCAGAGGTGGGCTCGTAAAATCGCGGCAGAAGATTTACCAGCGTGGTTTTTCCCGCGCCGCTGGAACCGACGAAGGCGACGACTTGCCCTTTGCGCGCGGTCAGAGAAATATTATTGAGCACCACGGCGGCTTCGGAATCGTAGGTGAAATCGACATTTTCGAAAGTAATTTCGCGGGCAAACGGCGCGAGGCGGCTGGCCCCCGCCTGCTCGCTGACCTCAATGTCGCGATCCATGTATACGAAGACCTGCGTAATGGCGCCATCAACGGCCTGGAGCTGCTGGTAAATGAAACCGGTGCGCTTGAGCGGCATATAGGCGTTGAACATGGCGTAGAGAAAAGTGAAGAAGGTGCCCGAGGTCAAGACGCCATGATGAATCTGATCGCGCGCGAACAAGAGCAGCAAAGGAATGGCTATGGCTCCGACCATGTCCATCATAGGAGCGGTGATTACCGCGGCGCGCACCAGGCGCATATTCTCCCGAAGCAACTTGCGCGCGGCTTCACGAAACTTCTTGATTTCGAACTCTTCCATGCCAAAGGCTTTAACGACACGGCTACCACTGACGGTTTCCTGAAGAATGTGACTCAAGTCGCTGAGCCGGGCCTGGCTGGTTTCTGCGGAGATGCGGATCTTTCGGCCAAATTTATTGATGGGCAGCGCGACCAGCGGAAGTAGCACGGCGCAACCGAGGGCCATCTGCCAATCGACGATAATCATCACTCCGATGAACACTACAAACGAAAATCCCTTCTGACATAAATCGGCGAGATATTCGCCGAGGGCATAGCGAGCGCGCTCGACATCGTTGATGGTGGCGGAAATAATCTTGCCGGTCGGATGCGACTGGAAAAAGCCAATGGGCTGGCGAATAAGGCGCCCGTAAAGCTGATTGCGCAGATCCTTTACCGCAGCTTGGCCGACGTACTGAATTTCGCTGGTGCCAAAATATTCCGCGATGCCCTTGGCGATGTACAGGATCAGGAGCGAGATGGCAAAGACCGTCCAGACGTTATGGATGCGCGCAGGAAAATAGTGACTTAAGTAGATGGAATGGCCGTTCCAAGGGAGGGTTACTAGCGGCAGGGCGGTGGTGACAACGGAGGGGTCTAGCACGTAATCGACGGCAGGATGAATCATCAGCGCCACGATGCCTTCCGCTACGGCCATCGCGGCGAGCATCACAATGCCAAAGCCCATGCGCAAACCGTAAGGCCGAACGTAACGGAACAAGCGCTTCAAATGTGGTGAAAGCAGAGACGCCACGCGGGAAATGCCCCCCGATAATTACCTCGCACAATATATAGGTGCGCCAAACGCAACATAGCTACGCTAGTCGCCGCCTTGCACGGTGTCAAGTTTCAGGAATGACGCCCGGTATTGTCGGCTATGCGTGAGTCTCGAGAACGGACGTGCGTTGAGTACCGGCTAAAGGCAACGTGAAGTGGCCTTTAGTGCTGAAGGATCCCCGTTGCAATACAAAGAACCGCGCAGTGCAGTATACTCACGGCACGTGTCTTAAAGTGGGAACCGTCGTTTTTCTCCAATCTCGGCAAGAGTTTAATAAGAGCACAAAGGGAACTGCCCATGCCAAACAGCTCGAAATGGCCAACCTCAACACTGCGACTTGCCGGAGCGCTATTGCTGCTGTCAGTTTCTTTGCTGCCCGCTCGCGGACAAGGTGACAATGCACCAAACCCCACTTCGATCATAGATCCCGGCTTTGGCGGCAATCCCGGTTCATCATTTGCGACGGCGGTGCTCAGTTCGGCGGCATCCCACGTTTACGTCAGCGTGCGAGAAGCCTCAGGCCTGCAGTTACAAACGCCCGCATTAGTGAAACTGAACTGCCCGCTCACCGGAGTGCATCTTAGCCGCCAAGCAAAGGATGACGGTCCAATCGCGCAATTCCTCACCGTTCCGTCCGGCGACTGCAGGGTTGAAGTGGAGGCGGGCGGCCCGCAAAACGCGATCAAAGAAATTGATAAGGGCATGGCGGCGATGCAGAAAAAGAAAAATGACGATGCCATGAAGCATTTGACGAAGGCGGCACAATTGTCGCCAACCAATCCCGATGTGGCATACCTGTTGGGTATGCTGTCGCTGGACCGCCGCGACTTCCTAAGCGCGGGGCAACACTTTCAATCGGCCATCACCTATGCACCCAACCACCAACGGGCCTTGGTGGGGTTGGGATACGTGCAGGTCGATACGAACCAGTGGTCGACCGCGGTACAAACGCTCGAGAAAGCCTTGCAGATTGACGGCAATTCCTCGCGCGCGCACTTGCTGCTCGCGAACGCCTACCTACAACTGCAGAATTTCCCCAAAGCGCAGGAACACGCGCAGCGCGCCGAGGAATTTGGCGCGGAATATGCCGCACCGGCCAGGACCCTTCTGGGTGAAGTGCTGGCGGCAGAAGGCAACTCGCAAGGCGCCAAAGTGGAATTCGAGGGCGTGTTGCGAGACTTTCCGAAGGCTCCAAGTGCAGAGGTGGCTCACGAAAATCTGGAACATCTGGGGCAACCCTCGGGGAACGCTCCGACGACCGCCGTAGGTTCTGGCGTAATAGGCGTGCCGAACGCGGCGTTGCTGCCGTCCATGGAAGCAGCCAAGGTGACCGCATGGGCGCCTCCGAACGTGGATACCGCAGCACCTGGCGTGGCCTCCGACGTGGCATGCTCTGCGGATGAACTGGTGCAGCGGACAGGCTTAAGCACGAATCATCAACTGGAGAGTCTCGAGAAGTTTCTCGCCACCGAGCACATTCAGCACGAAGAAGTGAACGCCAAAGGCGAAGTCTCTCAGATTCGCGACAAAAGTTTCCAATACCTGGTGTTTGTCCAGCATGAAAAAGATGGCTTGGTGTTTCTCGACGAGCGAAGGGACGGCGGCACGAAAACCGACGAATTCCCGACATCGCTGGCTACCGTAGGATTAGTGAGCTTGGGAGTAGACGTATTTCAACCGGGGTTTGCCAAAGCGCTGGACTTCAAGTGCGAAGGCTTGGGGCAATGGCGCGGCAAGGCGGCATGGATTGTCTATTTCCAGCAGAAGCCCGGAGTCAAATCCTATCTCCG
>JBEKVU010000124.1:0-9678 GCA_049513775.1 Candidatus Acidiferrum sp. | reverse complement strand
AGGTCGGGGGTGGCTTCGATCACGAGATAGACGGCGGCACCGATGGCGCTGCCGAAAATGATGATGTAGAACCAGTAGCCTTCCGGACGGCGACGGAAGAAATGGATAAGGGCGGCGATTTGAACGAGGATGCCCCAAGGATAGAAGATGTGGCTAAGACCAAACATATGACCGTCCAGTAACCAAGAATGTTGTGTTTACCACGAATGTGCAACCACGATGCAAAAAAAGATGAAACCGGAGTTACCGTACCGGCGGACAGGGAAAAAAACGGGAGTAACGGTTGCCGCGGTGGCGCTACAGGTGTAGTCTCGCGCGCTGAGGAAGTTTTTGAGATTGCGCTGGGTGGAGTGCCATGCGGAGGAAGAATGGCTGACGAATCGAAGTATGGCGACAGGGGCGACACGCGACGAACGTTTCTGCTGGGAGCGACGGCGGCGGCTCTGAGCAGCGCGGTCGCGGGAGCTATGCCGCTGCGGGCGCTTGCAAACGCCGGGCGTAGTGCGGCAGCGGGAGGGAACAGCGGAGGATTGCCGGCCAGCGACATGGAGGCGATCAATGCCGAGATTGCCAAGCGGCACGACGAAGCGCTCAAGCGGATGCAGGATTGGATCAAGCAGCCCTCGATTGCCGCGGAAAATCGCGGGATGAACGAAGGCTGCGAGTTGATGATGAATTTGCTCAAGGATGCCGGATTCAGCGGCGTGACCAAGATGCCGACGGACGGACAGCCCGGGGTGTTTGCCGTGCTCGATGCCGGGGCGCCGCGGACGCTGGGCGTTTATTTTATGTACGACGTGAAGCAGGTGGATCCCTCGGAATGGGCGTCGCCGCCATTTGATGCCGCGCTGGTGGATGGCGGGTTGGTGGGCAAGGCGGGGATTGGCAAAGTGGTGGTCGGACGCGGGGCGGTGAATCAGAAGGGGCCGGAGTCCACATTTTTGGCGGCACTGCACGCCATTCGCGGCGCGGGGAAGAAGATGCCGGTGAATCTGGTGTTTGTGGCGGAGGGAGAGGAAGAGATTGCTTCGCCACACTTCCCGCAGGTGGTACACAAGCCGGAAGTGCTGGCGGCGATGAAGAACTGCGATGGGGTGTTTATGCCGTACGCGTCGCAGGGATTGACGGGCGACGTGACGATGTATCTGGGCGCCAAGGGGGTGGTGGAGTTGGAACTTATCTCCAGCGGAGAGCGCTGGGGACGCGGGCCGAAGCATGACGTGCACTCGAGCACCAAGGCCGAGCTGGATAGTCCGGCGTGGCATTTGGTGGAGGCGCTGGCCACGTTGGTATCGCCGGACGGGAATGATCCGGCGATTCCGGGGTATACGGATAAAGTGCGGCCAGTTTCGGATGTCGAGAAAAAGATGATTGCCGAAGCGGCGCGGCGGCTGAAGGAAAGCGACGCGAAGAAGGCCCTCGGTGTCGAGCACTGGGTGCATGATGTGGGTTGGGAGGAGGCGCTGACGCTGCTGGCATCGCGGCCGACGATCAACATTGAAGGGCTGGTGGGCGGGTACACCGGGCCCGGCGGAAAGACGATTCTTCCGGGTAAAGCCGTGGCCAAGATGGACTTGCGGCTGGTGCCGGACATGACGGCGGCGGAAGCGGCTGCAGCGCTGAAGGCGCATCTGGCGGCGAAAGGATTTGGCGATATCGAGGTGCACGTAAGCGGGGGATATGACCCGACGAGCACGGCGGCGGAGGCGAAGATTATTCGAGTGGAGGCGGAAGTGTATCGCAAGAACGGGATCGATCCGGTGCTGCTGCCACGACTGGCGGGGTCATGGCCAGGGTATGTGTTTACGGGCGAGCCGCTGAAGTTGCCGGCCGGACATTTTGGGTTGGGGCATGGCAACGGGGCGCACGCGCCGAACGAGTATTATTTGATTGAGTCGAGCAACCCTGCAGTGAAGGGCATGGATGGAGCGATTGCGTCGCATGTGGAGTTTCTGTACGCGATGGCGTAGGAGATTTCGTCGTAGATGTTGGAGCACGGTGTAAGGGGGACTTTGTGATGAAGGGAAACGGATTCTCGCGGCGGGAGTTTTTTTTGGCGATGGCGGCGGGAATTCCCGCGGTTGTTGCCGGAGTCGAATCGCTCGGAGCGGCCGAGAGCGGCGGAGAAATTCCCGTGGGGCTCGAGCTGTATTCGGTAAGAGATGATTTGAAGCGCGACCTGGAAGGCACGGTAAGAGCCGTTGGGAAAATGGGTTACCAGTGCGCGGAGTTCTATGCGCCGTATTTTGAATGGACTGAGGAGCAGACCAAGCACATGCGCAAGGTGCTCGATGAGAGCGGCCTGAAGTGCTACTCGACGCACAATAGCGGGAAATATTTTGAAAAGGAGAATCTGACGCGGGCGCGGGATTTGAATTTGATCCTGGGCAGCAGATACATGGTGATGGCGAGTTCTGAACCGAAGACTACTTTGGCGCAATGGGCGCAGCTGGCGGAGGTGTTAAATGCGGCGGCGGAGCAGTTGGCACCTTCCGGGATACAGCCGGGGTATCACAACCATCATGTGGAATTTACACCGATCGAGGGACGGCGGCCGATCGAGGTGCTGGCGGAGAAAACAAAGCCCCAAGTGATGCTGCAGCTCGATGTGGGCACGTGCATTGAGGCGGGTTCGGACCCGGTGGCGTGGATTAAAGCGAATCCCGGGAGGATCCGGTCGATCCATTGCAAGGACTGGGCGCCGGGCGCGGATAAAGGCTATCAGGTGCTATTTGGCGAGGGCGTGACGGACTGGAAAGGCATTTTCCAAGCGGCGGAGCATGGTGGAGGGGTGGAGTTTTACCTAGTGGAGCAGGAAGGTAGCCGGTTTCCCGCGATGGAGACGGCGGAGAAGTGCTTGGCCGCCTTCAAGAAGACCTACCACAGCTAGAAACTCACCGGATGTGAAAATAGCCATCCTTCGATGTTAGGTGGAGAGGCACGCCAAAGATTTCCGAGAGGCGGGATGCGGTGAGCATGGTGTGTTTGGGGCCGTCGCCGACGATGCGGCCATTTTTGAGGAGCAGGACGCGGTCGATTTCCGGGATGATTTCGGCGACGTGATGGGTGACGAGCAGGATGCCAATGCCCGAGCTGGCCAGGGCGCGCATGGTGTCGCGCAGCTGAAACTGGGCGGCGATGTCTAAGGCATTGCTAGGCTCATCAAAAAGCAGGGTTTGCGGGTCGTGAACTAGGGCGCGAGCGATCAGCGTGCGCTTGGCTTCTCCGGAGGACATTTGGGTAAGGGGGCGGTTGGCAAGATGGCCTACGCCCACGCGTTGCAGGGCACGGTCGGTGCGGTCGAGCAGCTCCGCGGAGGGATGATGATGGGGGAAGATGCGGGTGCTGCTGAAGAAGCCCGAGATGACGACGTCGCGGCCGGTGGCGTCGGTAGTGCACAAAGCCAGGAGGTCTGGCGAGACGATGCCGAGTAGATTGCGAAGCTGGAAAATGTCCCAGCGCTCTTTGCCAAGGATTTCGATGGACGAGCCCGGGGCGACGACGGGGTAGCATTCGCGGGTTATCGTTTTGATTAGAGTGGACTTGCCGCAACCGTTGGGGCCGAAGATGCAGACGTGTTCGCCAGCGGCAATGCGCAGGCTGAGGTCGGCTAGGGCGGGGGAATCGGAGTTACCGCGGAAGACGGTGACGTGGCGGAAGTCGAGGAGGGCGGGCATCAGCGGAGTTTAACGCGGGGCAGGCGCAAAAGAAATTAGGTAAGAGCAACCGGCTGGAACCGACTGAGAGGGCTTGGCATAGAAGGAGGGATAAATCAAAAGGAGGCGAAAAATCGTGAGATATTCGCCTCCCGGGGTGGTGGGTGGTACCGAAGACACCTTGAGGTCTTCAGCAGTCCCGGATTAAGGGGAATGCGGCCTCACTTTCGCACTGCGTAAGGAAATGCGCCAGGAGACAGGCCATCAAAGAGCCTTCTATTAGGCGAGTTTGTAACATTTGCGAGAGGCTGGTGTCAACGGGAAAAACCTTGTCCCTGCTTGGTTTGCGGAGATGTTAAGGGCAATTCCTAGATGACGAGAACTTTGAGCACAGTAACCTTTGCCGGCTCAATGAATCGTATGGACAACGCCAGGGGCGAGATGTTCGGCACGGCACGCTCGGAGCACGAATCATCCCGACTTAGGCGGGACGGCTAAAGGAATAAGTATCCATGTTTTGTAGCGAGCACTGTAGTTCGCACCCTAATGAGGGCCGGGGACACGGTAACCAAAAGTTGGGCCGGACGCGCGCATGAGTTCAGCGGCAGGAGAGCGCGAGCTGATCGCGCGGATTCTGGCAGGAGAGACGGAGCTTTTTCATGATTTGATCCGCCCGTGTGAGCGCATGGTGTATTTGTCCGTGCTTTCGATGATAAAGGACGAAAGCGAGGCTGAAGACGTTACCCAGGAAGCGATGATGAAGGCGTTTCGGGCGTTGCGGTCGTTCCACGCGGATTCCAAGTTCAGCACGTGGCTGGTGGCCATTGCCTTGAATGAGGGGCGTAGGCGGCTGCGGACTGCGGGGCGGACTCCGCTGGAGAGCCTCGAACAGCGGAGCGCGGAACCGGCGGGAGACTTTACCCCTGCGGTTTTGACGGACTGGAGAGAGATTCCACTCGAGGCGCTGGAGAGAAAAGAGATTCGCCATGCGCTCGGCGAAGCGGTCGGAGAGCTACCGGCGATTTACCGGCAGGTGTTCACGCTGCGCGACGTGGAAGGATTGGACGTGCGGGAGACGGCGGAGGTGCTGGAAATCACCGCGAATGTGGTGAAGGTGAGATTGCATCGAGCCAGGATGATGCTGCAAAAGAGGCTTGCTCCGCTGCTGAAGGCGGCGATGCCGGGGCGGAAGCGCTTTTTCTGGAGCACGACATGAAGCTAAAGTGCGAACACGTGTGGAGCTATATTTCAGAATACATCGATGATTCGGTGGACGCAGAGTTGCGTCAAGAGATTGAAGAACACTTGGAACACTGCGAGATTTGTTCGGCGGTGCTCGATTCGACGCGGAATATTCTGGTGCTGACGGCGGATGAACGGACGTTTGAGTTGCCGGTGGGGTTCAGCGAGCGGCTGCATGCGCGGCTGGCGAAAGAACTGGTTACGGCGAAAATCGATGATGTGGGGCCGGGAAGGCTTGGTCTGGAAGAATAATTTTACGCAGCAGCGAGAGATGCGGAGTAGAAACGCGGAAGGCGGAGCAGCGGAAAGTTAGGGAACGCGATGAATCAGGGGGTGGGTGATCCACTCGGCGGCGAGGAGCACCAAGGTCACCAGGGAGAGAATGAGTTGCAATCGTTCGGAGGCTTTTTTCTTGGCGGTGAGTGAAACGCGGCGCCACTGAGCCGCAGGGCGATTGCGCAGCCTACGAGCGTTCCACAAGAGGTAGAGATTCAGCAGCGAGCCGAGGAGCGCCAAGGCCATCATGGGGATGCGGATGGCGTCGGAATGAAAACCGGTGGCCGGAGCATGGATTCCCGCGGCGGCGGCCAGGGCGCTGAGGCCGATGGCCACGCGAATGCCGCTGATGGCGACCACGGCGGTGCAAATACTCTGTAACAGCGCGAAAACGAAACTCGACCAGGTGAGTAATTTAGTGCGGGCGCTGGTTGTGCTCGCCGCCAGCGGAGCGGAGGCGACGTCCGTGCCGGGCCGTTCCAGCGTTGGCGTAACGTTGCTCATCTAGAACAAGCTAGCAGATTTTGCGTTTTCTCGCAGCGTAAGGAGTTTTTTAGAGAACTGCGGCCACTCGAAAATGTTGGCGTGCGAAATTTCGGTGAGCGAAATTCCGGTAGGCGAGATTTTGTTTGACGGACTACGCAGCGATTCTAAGCGGCGTTTGAGGAGACGGGGGCGCGATCGAGCACCTCACGCACCAACTTCGCCAAAGTGGTCGGGCTGTAGGGTTTTTGCAAGTAGTGCTCGTCGGACGCGACGCCGGCGACTTCATTGTTTTCCTTCGAATAGCCACTGGTGAAGACGATCGGCAGGTGATCAAACAGCTTTGACAACGCGGAAGCCGTGGCGGGTCCGTTCATTTTGGGCATCACTACGTCGAGCACGGCCAAATCCGGAGCATCCGTTTTGCAGAGTTGAAGGGCTTCTTCGCCGTCGCAAGCCGCAAGCACGCGATAGCCGAGGGCCAGCAAGGTGTGGCGGGCCATTTCGCGGATAGACTCGTTATCCTCTGCGAGCAGAATAGTCTCGTTGCCGTGAGTTCCGTGGTTCGATGATCCGGAGCTTCCCGTTGACAATTCCGAGGCTCTGCGATGTTCCGCGATGGGAAAATAGGCGCGGAAGAGACTGCCTTGACCGGGCTCGCTGTATACGTGGATGAAGCCGCCGTGCTGTTTCACGATGCCGTAAACGGTGGCCAAGGCCATGCCGCGGGTGCGGCCTTGTTCGCCATCAGCGAAGAAAGGCTCAAAGATGTGCTCGCGAGTCTCGGAATCCATGCCGATTCCGGTGTCGGCTACGGAAAGCACGGCGTAAGAGCCTGGCGAAACGTAGGGATAGAAACGGCAGAAGGAATCGTCGAGCTCGGCAGTTTCCGTTTCAATGCGCAAGAAGCCGCCGTTGGGCATGCAGTCCCGGGCGTGCAGACAAAGGTTCATGAGCACGTGCTCGATCTGCGCGGGATCGGCCTTGATGGATTCAAGGACGTTGGTGGTCAGCTTCACTTCGATATTTTTGCCGAGCGCTTTGTCTAGGAATCCGACCACGCCACTGGCAACGCTGTTCAAGTCGACGGAGCGAGGCTGCAAGACCTGGCGGCGGGCGAAAGCCAGCAGTTCGCGGGTCAGAGTGGCGGCGCGGTCGGCTTGTTCGCGAATCCGGGTAAAGCGCTCGGCGACCTGGGGTTCGTTTTGACTGAATTCAAGGCCCAACTCCGCCCAACCCAGGATCGCGCTAATCACGTTGTTGAAATCATGCGCGATGCCGCCGGCGAGTTGGCCCACGGCTTCAAATTTCTGCGATTGGCGCAGCTGGCGTTCCATGGCGCGAAATTCGGAAACATCTTCGACGATCACCTCGACCGAACCAGTCGGATCCGGAGCCGACAGCGAACGCAAGTGCAAACGGACGGAGACAATTCCGCCATCCGGACGGCGCCATTCGGCTTCCGCGCCGTGCACCTGGCCAAATTCCCGGCAAGAACTCATGAGCTGAGCGTACTGTTCGGGGAAGCGAAAAATATCCTCGAGGCTCACCGGGCGATGGTCCGAGCCGTGGACGTTGAGAATGCGCAGCAGCGCGGGATTGGTGTCGATAAAGGCGCCGTCCGCCGCAGCGCGCAAGATGCCATAGATGGAATGCAGAACCAGATCGCGATTCCGCGGTTCAGAAAGGCGCAGAGCTTCCTGCGAAGCGGTGTGTTCGCGGCGCAACGCGCGTTCGGCGACGGCGCGTTGCAGAGCTTGAGCCAGCCGCCACAAACGATCCTTAAGGATGTAATCGTCGGCGCCACGCTTGATGCAATCGACGGCGGCTTCATCGCCCAGGATGCCGGTTACCAGGATAAACGGCAGTTGGCTATCGCGAGCGCGCACGGCGGCCAGGGCATCCATACCGGTCCATCCAGGAAAGCGATAGTCCGAGATGACGGCATCGAAGCTTTCTGAGGAGATGGCGTGCTGGAACTGGTTTCTGTCTTCCACGTGAGTGTGGGTGTAGGAGAGGCCGGCGCGCGTAAGCTCGAGCAACAGCAAAGCCAGATCGCTTGCAGAGTCTTCGGCGATCAGCAAGCGGAGCGGGGTCCCTGCGTTGCTCGGCGAAGGCGGGCTGATGGTGTCCTTGATCATGCCGGTACCAACGAACCGCCCGAGCCCACGCGCAGACCCGACTCGACAGAGTCAAGAAACTCTGAAAATACCGGAGTTGCAGCGCTGTCCCACATTTCACCGGTGACGGAAAAACGCACGGTGGCTGGATACTCAGAACCTTGCAGGAGCGTGGCCAGCCGTCGCCCCAGGCGTTGCCGTACAATCGCCGCGCCCGATTCCGTGCTGTCGACGGCCAGGACGGCAAACTGCGCGTCGCCAATGCGCGCGAGAGTATCGCTGCGGCGAAAGCAATCGGTCAGCGTCGCGGTCAATTCCTGAAGAAGATTGTCCGCCACACCGTTGCCGTACTTTTCGCGCAATGTCGAAAGGTTTTGCACCAGGACGCAGAACAGGGCTAGGGTTCCCTCGTTGCGGCGCGCGTTGTACAGAGTGCTCGAACCGACGGTGAGGAAACCGTCGCGGGTATACAGGCCGGTCACTTGGTCGCGTAGCAGATCCGCGAGCCCTTCAAAGGTGTTGCGCTGCATGGCGCCGCGGAAGATACGGGTCAGCGTGGCGGCGTCCATGAATTCGCGCAGGATGTAGTCGATAACGCCTTCCGAGAGCGCGTGTTTTGCGTCCTCCTTCCGGACTTCGTCCGCCAGCACCACCAACGGGATATTGGGCGCAGCGCGATGCACGCGCCGTATCGTGTCTTGTGGACTGGCGTGTGCCAAGTCGAGGTCCAGTACGATAACCTCCGGATGCACTACGCTCAACGTAGCCAGCAGGGTGGCGACGGTAGAGACCACGGTTAGTTCGAGCAAATGCTCCGGCGCGGCAAAGAGCGCGCGAAAACACTGGGCGGCTTTTCCCGAGCAATCTCCGGCGAGCAGGATACAAATTCTCTTAGGAGGCACTAACAGGGATGGGCCTGCCGTCGCCATAGGTACGTCGGAATGCGCGCTCGAACTAGTACATTCAGCCATCTGGATTTGGACCTAGAGCACGAGACTGGGGAGGGCAGTCCTCTAGAAAAACGATGGGGGAGCAGGGGGTGGGACTATTGTGACGCGCTAACGCGCGGAGTCAATAGGACTGCGCAGCGTGGGTTGAGCAGGCCCGTAGGTACTTAGTTGAGACTTGAAGTTGGAACTTGCAAATGCTTATGCGCCGAAGATTTCGTTGATGCGGACCGCCAGTTCAAAATCCAGATTGCTGACGCCGCCCAAGTCGTGGCTATTGAGGTCAATCACCACCTTGTTCCACACGTTGAACCATTCCGGATGATGACCCATGGACTCCGCCACGAGAGCCACGCGAGTCATGTTACCGAAGGCGGCGACGAAATCCTTGCATTCAAAAGCACGGTGCAGTTTGCCGTTGACCAGGCTCCAGCCCTTGGCGAGATTCATACTTTCCTTGATTTCGGCTTCGCTGAGTTTCTTTGGCTGCATGGTGCCTCCAGCAACTGATCTTCGGTAAAACTGCCGCACCATTATGCGTGCTAGATGGAGGTTCGTGCAATGTGGCGGTGCTCAATCCGTGGGCGTTTTGCATTGCGGGAGCTCGCAAGTTCCTTTATCGTAGAGGGCTCGCCGCTCGGAAAAGCGGGCGGTGTGCGGCGCCGCGAGAGCGTCGGCACGCCTAGGGGACCGTCAGCGAAATGCTTACGGCGCCAATCAACAAAACGGAGACAGACTTGAAGAAGAAAATTCGCGCCATACAGTTTGGTGTCGGCCCGATTGGTGCGTCCATTGCGCGGCTGATGCGGGAGAAGCAAGCCATTGAGATTGTTGGGGCTATCGATACCGATGCGGAAAAGGTGGGGCGGGATTTGGGCGAGGTGGTGGGGGCAGCGGACGCGCCCTGGGGCGTAAGCATTTCCGCGGACGCGCAAGAGGTACTGGGACTCTCGG
>JBEKVU010000123.1:0-9793 GCA_049513775.1 Candidatus Acidiferrum sp. | reverse complement strand
ACAGCTTTTTCAAACGGAACGATCTCAACCGGCGGCGGTTGCAGAACACCCGCTTCAAAGCCGGGGCGAAGTTCGTCGGCGATTTGCCCTGCCTGTCGGGGCGTCAGTCCATAAGTGTCTACCCCGAGCAACCGGGAGAAATTATGATAAAAGTCGATGAGGCTGAAGCTGACACGAGCCTCGCCCGCGCTGGAGATGGCTACTTGTCGGCCCCCTAACCGCAGGGAGCGCAACGCGGGCTCGAACATCGGGCCACCCACGGTGTCGAGCACGGCGTCCACTCCCCTTCCCGCCGTTAGCTCGAGGACTCTCCCGCGAAGATCTTCGGTCTTGGTATTCACAACGGACTCCGTGCCCGGAATTGGATCGGATGTAATATCCGCACCAATCACGCGCGCCTTCTTCCAGTTGGCGATTTGTGTGGCTGCTTGTCCCACCGCGCCACGTGCTCCCACAATGAGCATGGTTTCACCGGCTTGAATTTGCGCGGCGCTCACGACCGATGCCCATGCCGTAATGTATGGAACCCCAATGGACCCCGCTTGCGTCACACTCAGCGATTTCGGTTTGAGCGACACCGTTTCGGCGGGGACCACTACATATTCTGCGTGAGATCCATCATGAAAGTTACCGAGCGTTGGAGAGCTGCCCCATACTTCTTCGCCTTCGTGCGTCCCTTTTATGGCAATGCCCGCAAAATCGCGGCCAGGCGTTCGCGGTAAAGTGGTGTGTTTAAAGCGCCCCGCGACGTTGCCGATGTCGCTAGGATTGATTCCTGCGGCCTTCACCTGAATGAGAGCTTCGCCATCGCCGGGCTCTGGAATCGGGACCTCTTCGATTCGCAACACCGACGGGGGTCCAAACTCGGCAAAACGCAACGCCTTCATTCGGTGGGTTGTGGTTGATAGGGTCATGAACGGCCTCCAGCGTATTTTGCTTATGCATCTAGGTTAGTGTGGTGGAATGCGAATAACGCGACATACTCACAGCAGTCTAGGACACGCGCTCTGTTTGATTCCGCCAGAGGCGTGATTGGTCAGTTCAATTTCCTGTCTAGAAGGGGATCGAGGCTGAAATTCAGCTATCCAACTGGCGTTCGAGATGGCGAGAGGGACAGGTAATAAATCGGAAGGATCGGGCTACCGCTCCAGCGACCTTTGACCCTAGTCTGGAAATGGACAGGAAACCCTGCGGAAGGAAAAACAATGCAAAAGCGCAAACTTGGAAAAACCAACCTGGAAGTCTCGGCTCTTGGCCTCGGATGCATGGGCATGAGTTTTTCCTATGGCCCGCCGAAAGACAAAAAGGAGATGACGGATCTGCTGCACGCCGCCGTGGACCGCGGTATCACGTTCTTTGACACCGCGGAGGTTTATGGCCCCTTTACCAACGAAGAGCTGGTGGGCGAGGCCCTTGCGCCTTTTCGGGGCAAGGTGGTGATCGCCACCAAGTTCGGATTCGATTTGAGTGGCGGCGACCATAAGCCGGGAGCGGCAGCTATCAATAGCCGGCCCGAACACATCAGGCAAGCTGTCGAGGGATCCCTCAAGCGGTTGAAGGTGGAGGCCATCGACCTGCTGTATCAGCACCGCGTTGACCCGAGCGTGCCCAGCGAAGATGTGGCTGGCGCAGTGAAGGAACTGATACAAGCCGGCAAGGTCAAGCACTTCGGACTGTCCGAGGCTGGAGTGCAAACGATCCGTCGTGCGCACGCCGTGCAGCCGGTGACCGCACTGCAGAGCGAATACTCGCTGTGGTGGAGGAAGCCGGAGCTGGAAGTGATCCCGACGCTCGAGGAGTTGGGGATTGGTTTTGTGCCGTACAGCCCGCTCGGGAAAGGCTTCCTGACAGGTAAGATCGACGAAAACGCGAAGTTCGACAGCACAGATTTCCGCAGCACGCTGCCGCGTTTTACGCCGGAGGCGCTGCAAGCAAATCAAGCGCTGATCGAGCTGCTCGCTGCAACGGCGAAGCGCAAGAATGCGACACCCGCCCAAGTTGCGCTCGCGTGGGTGATGGCGCAGAAGCCGTGGATGGTTCCCATTCCTGGCACCACGAAGCTAAACCGACTGGAAGAAAATCTTGGCGCCTTGTCCGTCCAACTCACACCGGAAGACCTGCGGGAGATCGATGCCGCGGCGGCGGTGATTAAAGTGGAGGGCGCGCGTTACCCGGAACGCTTGGAGAAGATGACGGGACTTTAAGAAAAAAAGAGCGTGAGTCGGCGCGCGATGCGAAGTGGCATTCCGCATTCTCGCTTCTTAGCCGTTCCAGCGGTTCGCGGAGTAGAATCGAATCCGGGATGCGCGTTCAGAAGACTTCTTTCTGATTACGATTCGTGCGGGAAGGAATTGAGCGATGGAGATTAAGAGAGTGGGTTCGCGACCGTCTGGGAGGGGACCGGCGGAATGGTTCACAGGCGCGGTGCGGATCGATCCACTATTTCAAGCGCCCGATCCGGCGCTTGTTCAGGGCGCGAGCGTAACATTCGAGCCGGGCGCGCGCACGGCGTGGCACACGCATCCACTCGGCCAGACGCTCATCGTCACGGCGGGTTGCGGCTGGGCGCAGCACGCAGGAGGACCTGTCGAAGAGATTCGGCCGGGAGATGTCGTGTGGTTCGCGCCGGGAGAAAAGCACTGGCATGGAGCCACGGCCACGACGGCTATGACGCACATCGCCATTCAGGAAGAACTTGACGGTAAGGTGGTCGACTGGCTGGAGCGCGTAAGCGACGAACAGTACCAGGACGTAGCATAGCCCGGTGGGCTTGGGCAAAGACCCAGGCAAGCCTTCGCCCGCTCAAGTGCGCAGCGAACTAAGCGCTCCTTGCTAATTTACCGAGGCCGCGTAACGTGCCGTCATCGATCGTAAGCGCCGCCGCGGCAACGTTTTCTTCGAGATGCTCGACGCGAGATGTTCCCGGAATCGGCAGGATCACCGGCGAACGCCACAACAACCAGGCAATCGCCAACTGAGACGGAGTAGTCTCGAGCTTGGTTGCCGTGTGCTCCAGATTGCTGCCCGCTGCGGAGACATCTCCAGCAGCCAGCGGGAACCAAGGAATGAACGCGATTTTTTCCCGCTCGCAATAGTCGACAATTTCGTCGGCGGCGCGGTCGACCACGCTGTAACGGTTTTGCACGCTGACGATCGGCACGATTTGACGCGCGCGCTCGATTTGCACGACGCTCACTTCCGATAAGCCGATGTGCTTGATCTTTCCCTGCGTCTGCAATTCTTTCAGCGTGCCGAGCTGGTCTTCCGCAGGAACTTTGGAGTCGATACGGTGCAATTGCAATAGATCGATGCGCTCCAGGCGCAGACGGCGCAGACTGCCGTCGACCGCCGTGCGCAAATGCTCGGGGCGTCCGTTGGTCGTCCATTGATCCGGGCCGGGGCGATCAAATCCGGCTTTGGTGGCAATCACCAGGCCTGCAGGGTATGGATGCAACGCCTCGGCGATAATTTCTTCACTGACTGCGGGGCCGTAGGAATCGGCAGTGTCGATGAAATTGATTCCGAGTTCGACGGAGCGTCGAAGAACGCGAATCGCTTCGGCGCGATCTTTTGGCTCGCCCCAAATGCCCTTTCCGGTAATGCGCATGGCGCCAAAACCGAGACGGTTAATTTCAATCTCTCCGGCAATGCGGAACTGTCCGGATTTCCCCGCCGGTAAATTTTCCCAGTAATTCCTTGTGGCTGCATTTGTCATGGTCGGGTTCCCTTCTGTTCTTCTAATTCGATTCGCAAGAGCCTGCCGACGATACGTCTTTTTGCCCGAGAGAGTGGTCGCAGCCTAATGAGCGGTTCCCTCACCTAGTCCACTTTGACATCGTCCAGTTTCGCAACCCCGCGTCCCACAAACGGTCACTCGTCACAGCGCGGAGTTTTGCGGCCTCATGCTTACTACTTTGTATTTATACAGTTAGCTGACCCTGAGGCTGGCCGGGCAGATGCACTTCTGGTACGCAGACGTACGCCAGACAGCGATGCGGTCAGGATGTGGAGGGACCTAGAACATGCTTGCGTCGGCTCAATTTAGCAGTGAAAAATCTTTTCTGGCCTTCGTAGCTCCGCTCGCCCCGACGCTGCAACGATTGGCCCACCGCATCAGCCGCAATTCGGCGGATGCCGAGGACATCTGCCAGGAATCACTTCTGAAGGTGTACTTGAAGATCGATCAATTTTCGGGCGCGCCGGATGTTGCCAAGCATGAGTTTCAGTCGTGGACAATGAAAATCGCCGCGAATTCGGCCATCGATTTCATTCGCCGCAAACATTCCAGCCGATTCGTACCTTTGGAGGAATGCCACGATGCTTCCTCCGACTTCGACCCCTCGCGCAAGTCGGGCTGGGGTGAGAATCCCGAGCGCGGTTTCCTCCGCCGGGAACAGCTCCGCCTGATTTCGCGGGCCATCACGAAATTGCCGCCTGACCTGCGCCGCGTCTGTCTTCTCCGCAACGTGATGGAGCTCTCGACGCAGGAAGTAGCCGCGCGCCTGGGCATCTCGAACACCGCTGTGCGATTGCGATTGTTCCGGGCGCACAGCCGCCTCAGGAAGAGCTTGGGCGCTGACGTGTCCTTCGGTGGTGCGGGGCGGCGCAGCAGCGCGCGGCTGACGAAGTCGCGTGTATGCGTTCGCCAGGAGCGCTCGCAAAGCGTCGCATCGCCATTGCTGCCATTTTCTTCAGCGGGAGAGAGTTGCGCTTATGGCGATTGACGATGCTCGAAGCGGCTGTTCGATCTTGGGACGAAAAATCCCAACATCGCGGAGTGGGTGGCGCAAAACCCGAAACGCGACGCCGCGAAACTACAGAAACGACTATACTTACGCGAAGTGTTTTTCGGCACCCGGTATGCCAATAGAAGGATAAGAGTTCCGCCCATGGATATTCAACGCCCATCGAACGCTCGCAACAAAATGATCCGCCGCGTCGTGCTGGTGACCGTCGCGGTGCTGATTCTCGGCGGGGTCACGCTGGCGCTCTCGCGGCTGCGTCCCGCGGCTCCCGCGGTCGACCGCGCCACCGTGTGGACCGACGACGTGAAGCGCGGACCGATGCTCCGCGAAGTACGCGGACTCGGAACGCTGATTCCTGTGGACATCCGGTGGATTGCGGTGCAGACCGAAGCGCGCGTGGATCACATCGTGATTCGGCCCGGTGCGCTGGTAAAGCCGGATTCGATCATTCTGGAGCTGAGCAATCCGGAGCTGGAGAAGGACACGCTGGACGCCGAGTTTCAACTTAAAGGTGCGGAGGCGGACTACGCGAATCTAAAAGTGCAGGTGCACAGCGACCTGCTCAATCAGAAAGCGGCGGCCGCGGCGGTGCGCAGCGACTACGAACAGGCGAAAATTCAGCATGACGTCGATGAAAAGCTGCGGGCGCAGGGTTTGGGCGCGGAACTAAACGCCCGACTCTCGAAGGTCAAAGAAGAGCAACTGGCGATTCGCGCGCAACTTGAAGACGAGCGCACGCAGAACGCCCTCGATACGATGAATTCACGATTGCTCGCGCAGCAATCCAAAGTAGAAGAGCAGCGCGCGCTGTATCAATTGCGCAAAAGCCAGCAGGATGCGCTGCATGTTCGCGCGGGAATTGATGGCGTGCTGCAGCTGCTGCCGGTGGACGAAGGGCAGCGCGTTACCCCCGGGACGAACGTCGCGCGTGTGGCGGACCCCAAGAAGCTGAAAGCAGAAATCAAGATCGCCGAAACACAAGCCAAAGACATCACCATCGGACAGAAAGCCAGCATCGATACGCGCAACGGCATTGTGGCGGGCCACGTGGCCCGCATTGATCCCTCTGTACAAAACGGAACGGTTACCGTGGACGTCTTTATCGACGGAGCGCTGCCGCAAGGCGCGCGCGCGGATTTGAGCGTTGACGGCACCATCGAAATCGAAAACTTGCGGGACGTGCTTTACGTCGGGAGGCCGGTGCACGGGCAATCGGACAGCACCATCGGCATTTTCAAGCTGGACGCGGACGGCTCGGAAGCTTCGCGCGTAAATGTGAAGCTGGGGCGCAGTTCGGTGAACACCATCGAAATCGTGCAAGGCCTGAACGTGGGAGACAAAGTGATTCTCTCGGACATGTCGGCGTGGGACAACTTCGACCGCATTCGATTGAAATAAAGATCTACGGCGGGCGGCCAGATTCGCTGAAATGTTTCTCGAACTTTATCGCGTAACGAATCGTTGGTGACGTAGAGGTGTAGTCGTGCAAACCATCTGGCAAGACGTGCGCTACGCGTTGCGCATGCTGGGAAAAAATCCGGGATTTGCGATTGTGGCAGTGTTGACCTTGGCGCTGGGAATTGGCGCGAACACGGCGCTATTTTCGATCGTCAATGGCGTGCTGCTGAGTCCGCTGCCGTACGAGCAACCGGAACGGCTGGTGGCGCTTTATTCGAAAACCCCGGAATTCAAATACTCTTCGATTTCTTATCCCAACTTTTTAGACTGGCAGCAGTACAACACAACATTTACGGCAATCGGCGCGTTTCGTTCCGAAACCTTTAATTTGACGGGGCTGGGCGACGCCGAACGGCTGCACGGAAATATGGTGTCGGCGACGTTCTTTCCGATTCTGGGCGTGCGGCCCGTGGCCGGCCGAGCATTTTCCGGATCGGAAGATCGCTTGGGAGGCGCTCCCAATGTGCTGATCGGCGAAGGGCTGGCCAAGCGAAAATTTGGATCGGCGGAGGCGGCGGTGGGCCGCTCCTTCACTTTGAACGGCACGCTGTACGGAATCATCGGGGTCGTTCCCGCAAGCTTTCACTACGAGAACAACAATTACGACAGCAAGGCGGAAGTGTACGTACCACTTGGACAGTGGTCTGAACCGTTGTTTCGCGATCGTAAAACGGGTATGGGCATGGACGGCGTGGGGCGGCTGAAACCGGGCGTGACCCTGGATCAGGCAAGGGCGGATATGACCCGCGTGGCGGGGCGCCTGGCGGAAACGTATCCGACGGTGGACAAGGATTCCAGCGTGACGCTCGTGTCACTAAAAGAAAATCTGGTGGGAGATATTCGGCCGTTCCTGCTAGTGCTGCTCTGCGCCGTGGGGTTTGTGCTACTGATTTCCTGCGTGAATGTGGCAAACCTGCTTTTGGCAAGGTCCACGGGCAGAACGCGGGAGTTTGCGATTCGCGCGGCGATGGGCGCAACCCGGCGCAGGGTGATCGCGCAATTGCTGACGGAAAGCGTGCTGCTGGCGCTGGCGGGCGGGGCGCTCGGGATTCTCTTCGCGGCGTGGAGCACCACGACGGCGATCAAAGTTTTGCCGGACGCCTTGCCGCGCGCAGCCGAGATTCACCTGGATCTCCGCGTATTGCTGTTTACGTTTGCGGCGTCGGTGGCCTCCGGACTTTTGTTCGGCCTGGCGCCAGCGCTGAAAACTTCCGATGTGGGAATATCCGAGACACTAAAGGAAGGCGGGCGCGGTGGAAGCGCAGCGCGGCACCGCACGCAAAGCGTCTTCGTTGCCGTGGAAATGGCCATGGCGGTGGTACTGCTGGTGGCCGCAGGCTTGATGATTCGCAGCCTGACGAATTTGTGGAACACGCAACCGGGATTCGACGCAGAAAACGTGATGAAGTTTCAGATCGCAACAGCACAGCCCCTCGGCGCGACGCCGGCTGCAATCCGCGCGGCATTCCGCAATTTGCACGACGCGGTAAGTTCGGTGCCCGGCGTGGATGCGGTGTCGCAGTCCGATGGCTCGACGCCGATGGAAGGTGACTCGGACGTGCCCTTCTGGCTGGAAGGGGAAACCAAGCCCGCCTCCGAGCAAGAGATGAAGTCCACGCTGTTTTATCTGACGCAACCCGACTATTTGAAGGTGATGAAGATTCCGCTCAAGCGGGGACGCTTTCTGACCGAGAGCGACGACGAGAACGGATTACCTGTGACGGTGATCGACGAGCAGTTCGCGAAATTGTATTTCAACGGGCAGGATCCCATCGGCCGGTTCCTGAATTTGGACATTCTCAACGTGAAGGTGCAAGTAGTTGGCGTGGTGGGTCACGTCAAACAGTGGGGACTGGACCGGGACGCGACGTCGACCCTGCAGGCGCAGTGTTACCTGCCAGTGGCGCAGCTGCCAGAATCGCTGCTTTCGATTTTTTCGCACGGCGTACGCATGGTGGTGCGTACGAACGGGGCACCGGTTTCAACCATGGATGAAGTACGGCGCAAGCTTGCGGGCGTGAGCGGCGACATGGTGGTTTACGGCACGGAGACGATGAGCGACGTAATTTCCGATTCGCTGAGCGCGCAACGCTTCGCGATGATTTTGCTGGGCGTGTTTGCCAGCTTGGCGTTAGTGCTAGCGTCCATCGGGATTTACGGTGTGATTTCTTACCTGGTGGGGCAGCGCACGCGCGAGATTGGGATTCGCATGGCGCTGGGGGCGGAGCGCGCTACGGTGCTGCGGATGGTGCTGTTCCAGGCGGGACGAATGGTAGTGGGAGGACTGGCGACTGGACTCGTTGCGGCGGCCGCGCTGACGCGGCTGATGTCCACGATGCTTTTTGGCGTGAGCCCGATGGACCCGGTGACATTGCTGGGAGTTACGGTGCTGCTGGCGCTTGTGGCGTTGCTGGCGTGTTACTGGCCGGCGCGACGCGCGACGCAAGTGGATCCGACGGTGGCGCTGCGCTACGAGTGAATTTTGTACGAGTGACCTTTATCGGTGGCGATTGCGCAGGCAGACGCGGAGATATGATGCAGGCGATTTGGCAGGACGTGCGGTACGGGTTACGAATGCTGGCGAAGGCTCCGGGCTTCGCTGCTGTAGCGATTTTCACGCTGGCGTTGGGGATTGGCGCCACCACCGCCATCTTTAGCGTGGTACACGCTGTGCTCCTACAACCACTTCCCTTTCCCGAACCAGATCGACTGGTCGCCGCCATCGGCACCGACGCTCGCAACAACGAGCGCGGCCGGCCGCTGAGCTATCCCGACTTCGCCGACCTTCGCAAACAATCCCGCACGCTGGAATCGCTGGCCGCGTACGACGCCGTGGATTTTACCCTGACGGGCGGCGGCGAACCGCTGCACGTTCATTGCGAGGCGGTCTCCGCCAGCCTTTTTGACGTATTGCACGTAACGCCGGTCTTAGGCCGCGCATTTAGTGCCACTGAAGATCAGGCCGGGACGCACGTGGTGATTCTCAGCCACGGGCTATGGAAAGATCGATTCGCGGCGGATCCCAACATTGCGGGCAAATCAGTCCGGCTGGATGGCGAACTTTATAACGTGGTAGGCGTGATGCCTGCGGATTTTCAATTTCCGCTTGCGTCGGAACCGCGCGCACTGTGGACCACCATGGCCGGGATGCTGACTGCCGCACCGGGCGACGACAAGCCCATAGCCGAGCAACGTGGCGCACACTTCCTGGGCGCCATCGGACGATTGCGACCCGAGGTTTCTTTGCAACAGGCCAACCAGGACGCGGCATCAGTGGGCGCGGAACTCGAAAAGCAGTTTCCCGATACCAACGCCCATCTCGGCATGGGCGTGCAATCGCAGATCGACGCGCTGGTTGGTGACGTGCGGCCGGTATTGCTGGTGGTGCTGGGGGCGGTGGCATTTCTGCTGTTGATCGCCTGCGCGAATACCGCAAATTTGTTGCTTTCGCGAGCGGCCGGGCGCGAGCGCGAGATGGCCATTCGCGTTTCCATGGGTGCGGGACGCGCTCGCGTTCTGCGGCAGCTTCTCACGGAGAGCGTTCTGCTTTCGCTGGCGGGCGGAGTCTTCGGCCTGTTGATCGCGGTTTG
>JBEKVU010000122.1:0-12346 GCA_049513775.1 Candidatus Acidiferrum sp. | reverse complement strand
TGCGAGAAGGGTTCAAAAATCAGTTTCTGTTTTGCCTTGGCGATGCCCATACCAGTATCTGAAACCACAAAATGCAGCAGGCCAGGTTCCGCGCCGCCTCCTGCCGTTTCTACCTTCAACGACACTTCACCTTTCTCCGTGAACTTCAGCGCATTGCCAATCAGGTTGGTGAGCACCTGGCGCAGCCGGCCGGAATCGCCTTCCACCATCTCCGAAACCTCCGGCGCGATGTCGCACAATAGTTCAATTTTTTTCTCGTCTGCGCGCACGGCCAGCGTCTTAAGCGTCGACTCCAAGCACCCCCGTAAATCGAAGTCCACCTCTTCCAGATCGATCTTGCCCGCTTCGATTTTCGAAAAGTCCAGGATGTCGTTGATGACCGTCAGCAGGGCATCCGACGACGTTTTCACCGTCTCCAGGTAGTCCTTCTGCTCGTCGGTCAACGGGGTGTCCAGCGCCAGGTCGGTCATTCCGATGATGCCGTTAAGCGGCGTGCGAATTTCGTGGCTCATGTTGGCGAGAAACTCGCTTTTGGCACGGCTCGATGCTTCGGCGGCCTCCTTGGCCCGTTGCCATTCGGTTTCCAAGTTTTTGCGAAGCGTGATATCGCGGCCTACGCCTGCAACGCCGATCACCTCTCCTTTTGCGTCCAGCAGCGGCACCTTCGTGCTCAGCACCCACACCTGATTGCCGTCATCGTCGGTCGATGGCTCCTGCTGGTTGTAGAGTGGCTGTTTCAGGCGCATCAGCTCCTGTTCCTTTTGAAAAAATACCTCGGCCACCTCTTTGGGATAGAAGTCGAAGTCGGACTTGCCGATCAGCTCCGTGTAAGACTTCACTCCGTTGACGCGTGCCACCTCGGCGTTGGCCATCACAAATCGGCTATCCCGGTCCTTCACGTACATGCGGTCCGGCACGTTGTCAATCAACGCACGCAAAAACTCTCGCTCCTTCGAAAGCGTTTCCTGCACGCTCAATCGTTCGTCGATCTCACGTTGCAAGGCCTCCGTGCGTTCGCGCACGCGATGTTCCAGATCCACGCTCCAATTCTTCAGGGTCTGATCCCGTTCCTGCGCCCGCTCCAGCATCTGATTGAACGAGAAGACTACTTTGCCGATTTCATCGCTGCCCAGAGGAATGGCCCGCAACGCGTAGTTTCCTTCGCGAGACACGCGCGTGGCCACGTCGGCCAAGTGCAGTATCGGCGACGTGATCGTCCGCAGCAAACGCGAGGAGATCATATTGGTAATGCCCAGCGCCAGCACCAGCACCAGGCAGGCGATCTTGACGTACTGCCACATCCTGTCGCGAAAACCGCTTAGGTCCGAGACGATGCCGATCGTTCCGGTCTTTTTCCCATTCATCGCCACGGAGCGGAACAGCGTCAACGACTCTGGACCGAAGTACGCTCCATCGCTCTGCAACGCGGTCATCACAAAATCACGTGGCAGTTGTCCGAGGCGATACTCTGCGAATATTCGTCCTTGGGTGTCGTACAGACGCGCGGCCAGAATGTTGTGATTGCTCCGCAAAGCGCTCAGCAGGTCTTGTGCAGTCTTCTGGTCGTCGAACGCCAGCGCCGCCGCCGTGTTGACTCCCAGGGTGTCTGCCAACGTTGAAAGCTCTTCCGCGATACCGCTGCGAAAGTTCGCGCGTTCGTAAATGCCAAATCCCACCGACGCCAGCACCAGCGCGAAGAAACTCGCGGAGAGAATCAGCATCGCCAATTTCGTTTGTATTGAGGCATCCTTGAAAGCCATGGTCGTCCCGGCTAGCCTTCGTTTCCAATTACCTACGCGCTGCGCCTATCCTCCAATGTGGTTTTAACGGCGGGAACGCGCGCACGCCTACAGCTCGGCGAGCGCCGCGCTAAGTTCCGTGGTTCGTTTGAAGGGGGAAAACTTGTCCCGCTAGGCGCTGGCACGCGTCCAGCACAGCGGATCGAGAGGCACTACAAACTGCAGATCCAAAACTACAAGATCGATTTAACCACCGAACAGGAAGCGTCGGGGCCGGAAAATATTTGCCGTGACCTATCAGATACGTGGCCGCCCGCCGTGCTCCTTGTTGGCGACCTCGCTGCGTCGCGTCGCACGAAAAAGCATCATCCGCTCGTTCCCAAGTCCTTTGCCGTGAGTTTTTGAACGGGACCGGAAACGGGAATCGAGCAATTTAATTACCGATTTGGGAGCCTTAAGGCCGATCCTCTCGTGTTGCCCTCGCCCCTAACCTGAATCATCGCAATACCGTCTGAATAATCTCGAAATTCCCTCTAAAGCCAAAGTGTGGACCTGCCGATGCATGGCTTAGTGAGGTTAGGGAGAAACTATGCCTAGAAACTTATTTGTCCTTGTGCTTCTCAGTTTTTTCGCTGGCACAGTCTCGGCACAGGATTTGTCGAATATCCAAATCCACGGCTTTGCCACCCAGGCCTTCCTCTATAGTAACGACAACAATTATCTGGGCATGAATACCAGCCAAGGGAGCACCGGCTGGACCGAGGCGGCCATCAACATCGTGGATCAGCCGAACGACAATCTGCGCATCGGTATCCAGTTGCACTACACGCGCCTGGGCATCTTCGGCGGCGATGAGCCAAGCATCGATTGGGCTATGGGCGACTATCGCGTAAAACCCTGGCTCGGCCTCCGCGCCGGTAAGGTGAAAATCCGCTGGGGGCTCTACAACGACACCCAGGACGCCGATCCCGGCTATCTTTGGTCGCTGCTCCCGGAATCCATCTACTCCATCGATGATCGTGCCACCACCCTTTCCCAGCTCGGCGGCGAACTCTATGGCACCATCCCGCTTTCGAAGAAATGGGGATCGGTCGTCTACAGCTTATATTTCGGCAATTACTACTACGCTTCGAATGACGGCTTCCAAGAGGGCTTCAAGGAAGCCGGCATCATTTTCGGCACCACCCCCGGTGGCAAAACTCCGGGTGTTGATCTCCGCTGGAAGACCCCCTTTAAAGGTTTGCTAGTGGGCGCCTCGACGCAACGCGTCGACGCTCGCGGCACCCTCGTCAACGGCACCTTTCGGATTCCGCCCTACTATTCCACCACCGGTTACGCGCAGTACGACGCCCACAAACTATTCTTCGCCTATCAGTACGCGCGCACCGTCACCCACACCGACGTCGAAATGACTGGCCTTCCGCCGTCCCTCAGCGTCGAAGACTCCCACACCTGGTTCGTGATGGCCGCCTATCACGTCACCGACAAACTCCAACTTGGAACCTACTACTCGAGCGAGCTGGACACTGCTGCCGGCGACAATTCCGATCCCGCCAACTTCGGCCACGATTGGACCATCTCGAGTCGCTACGACTTCAATTCCTATTTCTACGGCAAGCTCGAAGGCCATTTCATCAACGGCGACGTTGCCGGCCTCTACGACTTCGACAATCCAAACGGCTTCAAGCCGCGCACCCGCCTGGTGGTCGCCAAAATAGGTTTCGTCTTTTAATTTCGCGTGCAGATCACGCCGGAGAATTCGCGGGAGAGAACAGCGATGAAGAAATCAATCTTGCTTGGCTTGTTTTTCTGCCTCTTCCTTGGCTGCGGCATCGTCAAAGGGCAGGAAGTCATCATCATCGCCAACAAGTCCGTAAAAGCTTCCGACGTCAACGCCGGGGATCTCAAGGACGTTTACAACGGCGACAAATCCAGCTTGAGTGACGGAAGCCATGTGGTGCCCGTCACTTTGAAAGGCGGTCCCGTCCACGAAGCCTTCCTCAAAAAATACGTCGGCAAAGGCGATGCCGCGTTCCGCGCCGCCTGGCGCAGCCTGGTGTTCTCCGGTGCGGGCTCCATGCCTAAGACTTTTGACACCGAGTCCGCCCTGATCGAGTACGTCGCCGCCACCCCCGGCGCCATCGGCTACGTCGGCAAAGATCCCGGGGACGCTGTTAAAAAACTCCCTGTGAAGTGAGGCTTATGCGCAACCTGGGAATCAAAGCCAAAATCTGGCTCAGCATCGCGATTTTCGGCGTCGGCTACGCCGCCATTCTGATCATCCAGTTGTGGGCCGCTTCGCAAACCGCTTCGCACATGGCCATCGCCTCCGGAACGCTCTTTCCTGCCGCGCTCAGTATCCAAGAAGGCGAAGCCGGTTTTCAAAAGGTCAAGAAGCACTACAACGACGCCGTCCTCTTGCAAGACAAAAAATCCCTCGCCGCCGCCGACCAAGACGGCCAGACCTTGCTTGCTGCCTTGCAGTCCGTTAAGGGGAAAGTGGGACTCGCTCCGTCATTGCAGAAAGACGTTTCCGACGCCATCGACAAGTTCACCGATATCCAGGAACGCGCCAAACCGCTGTACACTGCGATGATCGATAAACCGGATAGCATTTCCGACGCCAATCAGGCGGCCATCGGAGCGCTGGCGCGCGAAAATAAAGATTTGGAAGCCTTGCTGGCCGCCCTTCGCGAAAAAGTTTCCACCGCGTTTCGCGCCGAACTTGACGCCGTCACCGTATGGTCGCAGCGCCAGCGTAACTTCGGCCTCGTCGTCATCGTGGGCGCCTTGGCCGTGGGCATCTCTTTCGCCTCTTTCGTGATCGACCGTCAAATCGTCAATCCCCTGAAAGTCCTCGCCGTGCGCCTCAAAGACATTGCCGAGGGCGAAGGCGACCTCACGCGCCGCGTCGACGCTTCCTCGCATGACGAGATCGGCGAAGTCGCCAAATGGTTTAACACCTTCATGGATAAACTGCAGCGGGTGATTTCCAGCGTCGGAGCCAACACCAACGGCGTCGCCACCTCGTCCGAAAAACTGACCGTGATCGGTCAAACGGTGAGTGCGAATGCCGAGGAAACTTCGAGTCAGGCCAACCAGGTCTCCACTGCCGCTCAACAGGTCAGCCGCAACCTGCAAACCGTCGCTACCGGCACCGGAGAAATGACCTCCAGCATCCAGGACATCGCCCGCAACGCCACCGAAGCCGCCAAAATCGCCCGCGAAGCTGTCGGCATGGCCACTGCCGCCAACGAAACGGTTGCCAAGCTCGGAACAGCCAGCGCAGAAATCGGCAACGTCGTCAAGGAAATCACCGCCATCGCGCAGAAGACCGATCTGCTGGCCCTCAACGCCACCATCGAAGCAGCGCGCGCGGGAGCCGCCGGTGCGGGCTTTGAAGTCGTGGCCAACGAAGTCAAAGAGCTGGCTGCCAAGACCGCCCAAGCCACCGAGGGCATCAGCCATCGTATCGCCGCCATTCAAGAGGGAACCTCGGATGCCGTCACCGCCATCGCTGCGATCGGCAGCATCATCGGCCAGATAAACGACATCGCCAGTACTATTGCTGCGGCCGTTGAGGAACAGAACGCTACCACCGTTGAAATTTCCAGAAACATTGACGAAGCCGCGCGCGTCTCCGAAACCATCACGCAAAATATCTCCGGCGTTGCCCAAGCCGCCCAGGGCACCAGCCACAGTGTCGGCGACTCCCAGAAATCCGTAATAGAACTGGCCAAAATGTCTTCAGAGCTCCACGAACTGGTCGGTCAATTTAAGTATTGAGAGTTCTGTTGGACTCGCATACGTGCGCCTTCAAGAATTGCCACCGCGTGCGCCAACCGCTCGCCCCTGTCTTCCCGCGCCGCTTACTTCGCCTCGCGCGGCCTTTGCGAGTTCACGGTTCATGGTTAGTTCAACCCACCGAACCGCCGGATGCGGACCCGCACGTCCGCTGGTGTGGCAGGGGAGAGTTGGCGACCACTCCCCCCTGTGCCGATCGGTCCCACCACAAAATTTCGTCTTTTGACGTCACTTCGAAGGCTGCGATTCGCCGCGCCGCTTCAAGCCCACCATCGACAAAGTCTGTTGGCGATTAACTGCGTGACTGCGCGGTCTGAAGATATGCAAAATCTCTATAACTTCGTGCGTGATACGGGATGCCACGACATACGGCAGCCGCTGAACTACTAGCTCGCGAGTTCCCGCCTCGCGCCGGGGCCCCGCGACGTTTTCAGCGAGAATGTAGCCTCATACAATTCGCGAACGGTCGCGTCCGCGAAATCTGGGCGATGTTCACGAAGATAGTTCAGGATATGTTCGAGATCGTCAGCGGCCGCAGGGGTCCAGCGGAGCCGCATTGGGACTCGAACATGCGCTTCACGCGGGCGTCCATCTCTTCTTCCTCGATGAACCTCTGCGCTCCGTCTGCTCAAGCCCCTGCGCTACGCCAGGGCGAAGCGCGCATCTTCCTCAAGCAAGCGCAACGCCCGCGTCTTTCACAAGTATTTCAGGCGCACGGCCCTTGTGCGCGGCCATCTCGGAAAGCAGCGCTTCCCGCTCGGGCGTAAGAGGTATCTGCAGAACGAGATATTAGAGGTTGCCCGGCGAACATGTCAAAGCGAAACCACCTGCACGGGAAAGAACTGTGAGCATCTGCCACCCGCTCGCCAATTTCGTTATTCGTTTCTTTTGGGGTTCTCGCGCTCAACGGCAAAGGAAGCTTCTTTACTTCGAAGGCTGCGACTCGCCCAGCCGCTTCAAGCGATCCCGCAACCGCCGTTGCAGCGGTGTCGGCGTATTCGGATTAAACGCCACCAGGTACCACAGCGGCTGACTGCGATCCTTGCTCAGCCACGTCAGCGTCGGCGCGTCCGCGTTGGGATGCCGTGCCACATTCTCGCGAATCGCTCCGTAAGGATGCTTCGCCAAACGATTCAAGGTCTTCGAATTCGCTCGCGGATGTTCGCTGATCAGCCGCAACAGATAAAAATCGCTTTCCGGCGCCTGCTTCACCAGTTTTTCCAGCATCTCCGGCTTGGCATCGGCGCTCAGCACGAGCCCGATTTTTTCGTCCCACGCCGTGTTGATATGATTCAGCTCCCGCGTCCGCGTGTGGATCAGCTCTTCCAGCGCGCGCCGCTCCGTCTGCATCCGCGCGATGGGCGGGTTCGTGCCTTCGAGGGAATCCAGCACCCGCAGCAAATGTTGCCGCTCGCCAAACACAATCTGCGATGTCCGCGTGATCTCGCCTTTGTCTTTTTCCTTGTGCTGCACCAGGTCAGAACGTCGCATGGTCTGTTGGCTCCAGCCCTGTTCCGTCCCCAAGTCTTCTTGGGAACCGGGCGTAAACTTTGTGGCGTGATTCGTGGCGCGAAGCGCCGTAACGCATCTCTACTGGCTTGAGCAAATTATGTTCCGCGCGCGCCATACGGTAAAGTTTGCTGCATGCGGTCTGTGCCTCAAATGCAACGTCCGCAAAGGCGCGATCAAAGTAGGGAATTGCGAAGGGAATGACGCAGGCAAGCAAGAAGTAAGCCGGAACGGGCCAGCAAGCGAAGCAGAAATGACGCAGGCACAACCTAGGAATGCCGGGAGAGAAAGCTACTAAAATGTCCGCCTTCGATGACCACAAAGACGAACTCGAACACTACGAACAGATGTACGGCCTCGAACGCGGGCGCCTCGCCGTCGCGCTGGACCGCTTGACCAACGCCCTGGTCCTAGCCGGACAACACGGCGTCTACTGCACCAGCCAGCGCAACCCCACGCTCCCCGCCATGGACCTGCGCATGATAAACCAGGAACTAGTTCACGCCAAAGAGCTAGTCCAATCGGTCATGGAACAACTCCGCAAAAGAAAAGAGGAGCTGCGGAAATAGGAATTACCGACCTTACAGGCCGATCGGTATCCGCGTTTCCTTTACTTCCCGTACTTCCATTCTTTTTGCAGAAACGGATTGGTATGCCGCTCCTGCCCAATTGAAGTCGTTGCTCCGTGTCCGGGATAAACCTTCGTATCTTCCGGTAATTCCATCAACTTTCCCCGCAGCGAATCCATAATCTGTTCAAGCGATCCGCCCCACAAATCCGTGCGCCCAATACTCCCCGCAAAAAGCGTATCCCCAGCAAAAAGCTGGGGCACGGCCAGCGTCCCGTTTGGCACCAACTCCACGTCAGGCTCCAGCCCACCGTTCGCCTTCGTGGCGGTTGCGCCCACGCTAATTCTGTTCCCGCTTTTCTTGCTGACAATATTCTTCGGCAAGTACAAGCACACGCTTCCGGGAGTGTGTCCCGGCGTGTGCACGACCGATGCTTGGAATACACCGCAGTGCAACGTGTCGCCCTCTTTCAACAGTTGATCGACGCTGGTCAATTCCGGCGTGGCCATTCCGAGAAACGCCGCCTGCTGGTCCATCGCGTGATACAGCGGCAGATCGTCGCGGTGCATGAGCACCGGAGCGCCCGTATATTGTCGCAGCTTGGCCAAACCGCCCACGTGATCGATATGCGCGTGCGTGCTGACGATAGCCTTCACCGTGAGTTTGTGACGGCCGAGCAGTTCGAGAATGCGCGTCACCTCATCGCCCGGATCGATTACCAGCGCTTCGCGACTCGCCGGGTCTGCGATAATCGTGCAGTTGCATTGCAGCATGCCCACCGGGATGGTGATGTGGATTAATTCCGGCCGCGCAGCATCGAGTCTTGAAGAGGTCTCATTCATCGTGTTTAATTCGTCGCGCTTCGCTTATCGCGTATCGTATTTCGCTTCGTTAGTGGCGCATCTTTAGGTTCGCATTGTGCCGCAGCTTATCGAGCTTCGACTATGGTGGTCTCGCTTCGCGTACATACTGATTGTAGCATCGCCCGGAATCCTGGTTCACCAGACCGCCGCGCTCGCTGCAGCAGTTTGTTAGACTGAGAGTGCGAATCATGGAAAGCACAGAGACAACCAAGCTGATCGCCACGCCGCTCGCGGAAATGCACCGCGCGGCGGGCGCGTGTATGGGCGCATGGTTCGGCTGCGACTTGCCAGACGATTTCGGCGACGTGCCCGAAGAGCAGCGCTACGCCAACGAGGGCGTAGCGCTGCTCGACAAAACCTACCGCGCGTATCTCACCTTCACCGGACCGGATCGCGTGCGCTACCTGAACGCGGTTCTAACCAACGACATCAAAACTCTCGCTGTCGGCAAGAGCAACGCGTCGCTATTGCTGAATCCGCAAGGCCGCATTCTTGCGGAGATTGAGACGCATGCGCAGCCGGACAAGCTGTTTTGCGTTTCCTACGCGATGATTCGCGCTCGCCTCGTCGAAGTACTCGAAAAGTACATTATCATGGACGACGTTACGCTTACGGATGAAACCGATGCGTTCGGCACGCTCGCGCTCGAAGGCCCGAAGGCCGCGAAGCTAGTCCGCGAACTTACAGCGGCGGACCTTTCCGCGATGACCGATGGCGGAACGCTCGATGTTGCGTTGCGCCATCCGGAGCGCGGCCGCAGTGCGATTCCTTGCCGCTTGGTGCGCCGCGTTGTGTCTAAAGTCGGAATGGCGCCGAACGGAAAAGACGCAGCGACGGTTTCGACAAGCGCGGAATTTATTGCTGGTCAAAAGGATTTGCCGGCGCTCTGGAAAATTCTTGGCGAGGCGGCCAAGAGTGTCGGCGGCGGACCTATGGGCTATTCCGCGCTGAGTGCGCAACGGCTAGCGCAAGGCGTGCCGTGGTTCGGCTACGACTTTGGCGAGAAGCAGATTCCGCACGAAGCTGGTTTGCAGGACAGCCACATCAGTTATACGAAAGGCTGCTACACCGGCCAGGAAATTGTGGAACGCGTGCGTTCGCGAGGACAGGTGAATCGGCAACGCGTCGGGCTGCGCTTTGCGGACAGTGCGTTGAGGGTCCCGCTTGCTGGCGCTGCGCTCACTCTTGGCGGCGCTGAAGTTGGCCACACGACACGTGCAGCGCGCTCTTTTGCTCCTGCGGCGGTCTTGGCCATGGCGTATGTTCGCCGGGAAGGCGCTGCGCTTGGCACGGCGCTCAGTTGCGACGCCTTCCGAGGCCGGACTGAAAGTCCCGGCAGCTAAACAACCCTCGCAGCGCGTCGTGCCTCCATTGTGTGCGCGGATTTTGTTTCTCTCCTTCCAGACCGGGACTAAAAAGCCCGGCCGCTACAAATTACGGGCGATCGGCTAGATGCTGTAGTTCGCCACGACGCGGGCCACTTTTCCGCCGGGTGACATTTCCATGAATTCGGCGGTGTGGGTGCCACTTTGGTTTGCGTAGTAGAGCACCACGCTCTTTATGCCGCAGAGGACGTTTTCGAGATGAAAGTGTAGGTCTGGGTAGGCTTGTAGGCCGCGCTGAAAGTAGGCGCGCACGTTCTGTTTTCCGACGACCTTGCCATCGGGGATGCCCAAAAGCTGGGCGGCTGCAGGGGAGGTCAGTTTGATGGCGTCGGCATAGTGCGTCATTATTGCGTCCAGGTCGTGGGAGTTCCAGGCGGCGATCCAGTGCTTGGCTAGATTCGAGGCTTCTTCTTTTGTCACTGTGGCCCCTCCGGTTGTTGATTTGGCATTGGTGTGCTCCGAGGTGGCGATTACACGCGCGTGTTCGCGCTGGCGCCCGTGGCTAGGACGAGCGGGGCGAGACCCACTACGCCCCAGTATATCTGCCGAAATGCGCGCAGCATGTTGCACCTCCCCCAACAAAGGCAGGCCCGTTGCAAACGGCTGGAACGAGGGACGGCCGGGCTGAAAGCCCGGCCGGTACGAAGCCTACCGAAAGGCGACCAGCCTCAGGAGCCGGCCCCCTACAACGACGAGGCAATTACCAGACGGTGTTGAAGACCAGATTGTAGGCGTTTACGGTGCCGATGCCGGTGGCGAAGTCCCAGCCTGTGGTGGTGCCGTAGGATTTGGTGTAAGCGGTGCTGGAGCCGGAAAGGACGCCGTTGGCGCCGGACGGGGTGTAGCAGTTGTGCGCGCCGATGCAGTTTACGTCCATATCGCCCTGGGTGACATCGTAGAAGGTGCAGGCGGTGCCGACGGTCTTGCCGAGACTCGAGTTGCATGAAGCGCTGCCAGCCTTCCCGTATTCGGTGGCGGCAATTTTGTAGTAGATGGGAGCGGGATTGCCTTGGCGGCCCCACTTTTCGTCGACCAAGGATTGGATGGCGGCCATGATAGGCGAGGCGAAGGACGTGCCGCCCGCGCCGGACCAATTACTCGGCGCGCCAGTGCAGGGAGCTCCGCCATTCTTCGGGTCCGAATAGCAGAACACGTAATAGTGGCCCCAGAGGCCGTTGGCGGCAAAGAGGGAAATGTCTGGAATGTCGCGGACGCCGTCGGAGGGAACGCCGACGAGGGATTGCCATGTGGGCTTGGCGTAGCCCTTGCACGTGCCGCTGACGACGCCGCTGGTGGAGGCGGCGCCGGTGGCGCAGCTGCTTGGGCCGCCGCTGCCGGAGGCGGTGGCTAGGAAATAGTCTTCGCCGGCGGAGCTGTTGCAGAAGCCAGCGGAGCCGTAGGTAGCCCTCGTAGCTCGAGAGCAGGCTTCCTGCGCAGGAATCGTTCCACGGAATTTCTGGGATGTAGGATTTTGCGGAGCCGAAGGCGGAAGTGTTGGTGGAGTTCCAATAGGCGCTTGTGGAGCCGGCGTAGCTATCGCCGAAATCGGTGCCGCCGACGGCGACGTTGTAGGGCGTCGAAGCGAAGCCGCTGACGTTGATGCCGTGGGTGGCTTTGGCGGCGTCGCAACTGGCCGCGCCTTCATCGCCAGAGCTGACGAAGACGGAGACGCCTTCGGCGGCGGCCTGCTCGAAAATGGCGTTGTATGCAGCGTTTGCGGTCGCGCCATTGTAGGCTTCGCACTCGCCGTAGCTGATGCTGATGATGGCCGGGGGCGTGGTCTTGGCGTTGATGATGTTTTGTACGGCGATGAGCCCGCCGAAAGTGGTTTGCGTGTCGGCGCAGGAGGCGAGTTCGATGGCGGCGCTGGCGTATTCAGCGTCCAGGATGGCTTCGCCGTCGTCACCGTTGACGCCGGGATTGGCGCAGTTGCTCGGGCCGGTCGGCGGCGCGGGATGAACTTGCGTAAAAGTGCCGGTGGTGTAGGTGGACAAGCCAAAAGCAGTGCGGAAGGTGGTCCAGTCGGCGGTGCTGTAGACGTTGGTGTTTTCGATGACCACCACGGTCTGGCCCTTGCCGGAATAGCCGGCTTTGAAGAGCGGGTTCAGATTGTAGATGGTGGCGAGGTCGGCGGGGACTACGGCGAGCAAAGAGCTGTTGGCGGCCGTGTAGTTGGGACGTGGTTTGTACATGGGGCGGGGAAGAAAGTCGTGCAGGGAGGCGATGCCGACGACGGCGGGCGCGAGCGCTGCGGGAATTTGCGGGTGGCGAATGTTGGCGACGTGGCGCACGCCGTGCACGACGAGGTTGTGCAGTTCGGTTTGAAAGGCGTCGCGGAGCTGGCCAGCGGTACCGGAGAAGTCGATGATCATGCCGCCGGAATAGACGAGGTTAATTTCGAAGCCCTTCGAGGTGAGCCAGCGCGTAACCACTTCGATGTCCGCGGGTGCGGCGCCGAATTTTTCGCCGAATTCCAC
>JBEKVU010000121.1:0-9850 GCA_049513775.1 Candidatus Acidiferrum sp. | reverse complement strand
CAACCTCAAATCCGGTCTGCGCACCGCCACCGGCCATCTGGAAAATCATTTCACCATAGGCCCGGCCATTCTGTGGAGCCCGTTCTTCCTCACCGCCCACGGCGGCGTTTTGCTTGCCCGGGCCTTTGGTTCTACCGTCTCTCCGGATGGCTTTTCTTCACCGTATCGCCTGGCCATGGCTCTGGCCACGGCCTTTTACGGTTTTCTGGGGCTGCTGCTCGCGTTCCGTCTCGCGCGCCAATATGTCGATCCGTGGAGCGCGCTGCTCGCCACGGTGGCCATTTGGTGGGCCAGCTCATTGCCCGTGTACATGTATTTCAATCCGTCGTGGTCCCACGCGCTTTCCGCCTTTGTCGTAGCGGTTTTTCTCTACACCTGGCACGAAACGCGCACCAAGCGCAGCACGCTGCAGTGGCTCTTTCTGGGCGCCTGGACCGGCCTCATGCTCGATGTCTACTACCCCAACGCTATGGTTGTCGTCGTTCTGCTCATCGAAGCGGTTCGCCAATATTCCGCGGCCTTCCGCGGGCCAGGGTCGGCGGCCCCACGCCTGTTGCGCTTGCTTGGCAATCAAGTTCTCTACGTCGTGGTCGCCGTCGTTTGCTTTCTTCCCACATTCATCGTCCATCGAATTATTTACGGCGACGCACTCGAATCCGGCTACATTCCGTTGCGCAACTGGCTCTGGCGTTCTCCCGAGCTTCTCTTAGTACTTTTCTCGCCCAATCATGGCCTGCTTTCCTGGACCCCCATTCTTTTTCTCTCCGTTCTCGGCTCGGCGATTTTCTGGCGCCGCAACCCCGCGGTGGGCGGACCGCTCGCCGCCGCCGCTCTGGCCTTCTATCTGTTCATCGCTTGCTATCCGGATTGGGCCGGCATCTCTTCATACGGTAACCGCTTTTTCGTTTCGCTTACCATTCTCTTCGTGCTCGGCCTCGCGGTTTTCCTCAGCGCCATGGCGCAACTCTTTGCCAGCCGGCGCACCGCGTTCATCGCCGTCACCGCCATGCTCGCGGTTTTCGTGCTCTGGAACGCCGGCCTCATGTTTCAATGGGGCTCGCACCTGGTGCCCGCGCGCGGGGCCATCTCCTTTCCGGAAATGATCCACAACCAATTTTTTGTCGTCCCGCGTGAAATCACCGGCAAGCTGGAAACCTATCTCTTCAAGCGCCGCAAGCTCATGCAGCAAATCGAGGATAGCGACCTGCAACAATTGAAGGAGAATCCTCCTCCTCCGTGATGGCGCTTAGGCCCGTAGGCGCTGCCGGTTACACCTGGTCTACGACCGGCTCCCGCGCAGTTTTATATCTCTGATACTCTAGGGATTGCCGTAACTTTTCGATTGCTGTTTGGAAGGCCTAGATCATTTCCGATGGCTTCGGTCACCACACGCTCGCCCGACGATCCTCTTGCTGACGGCAGCTTGCCTGCGGGCGCCGCGGCCGTTGCCGAGTCATCCGCCGCGGCGATCTCCGTCACCTCGACTGCGGCCGCAGAGCACCCGCTGCCGCGCACTCCGATCATCACGCGCATCGCCCCGCCCCGCGGCTGGTTTGACCTCCGCCTCCGAGAACTCTGGGCTTACCGCGAACTGCTCTATTTCTTCATCTGGCGCGACGTCAAAGTCCGCTACAAGCAAACCGTCATCGGCGTAGCCTGGGTGGTCATCCAGCCGGTCCTCACCATGGGCGTCTTCACGCTGTTTTTCGGCCGCCTGGCCAAGCTGCCCTCGGACGGCCTGCCCTATCCCGTTTTCTATTTTACCGCGCTGGTTCCCTGGACGTATTTCGCCACTGCGCTGCAAAATTGCACCAACGTAGTCGTGGAAAATCAGCGGGTCATCACCAAAGTTTATTTCCCGCGTCTCGTGCTGCCCATTTCGCCGGTTCTCTCGGGCTTGGTCGACTTTGCCATCGGCTTCACGGTCATGCTCCTGGTCGTGGCGTTCTACGGGTTGCGCCCCGGCGCCGCCATTCTCTGGCTGCCTGCTTTCTTGCTTCTCGCGCTACTCACCGCGCTTGGCGTCGGCTTGTGGATGTCCGCCCTCAACGCCCTCTACCGCGACGTCCGCTACATCGTGCCCTTCCTGATGAATTTCTGGATGTTTGCCTCCCCGGTCGCCTACCCGAGTTCGCTTGTCCCGCAGCGCTACCGCTGGCTCTACGGCCTGAATCCTATGGCTGGCGTCATTGACGGCTTTCGCTGGGCCCTCACCGGCCACGGCGAACCTCCCGGCCCGCAACTCGCCGCCAGCGCTTTTGCCGTCCTGGTCATCCTTTTCGGTGGCCTGCTCTTCTTCCAGCGCATGGAGGGCGCCATTGCCGACCGCGTCTAGCCCCGCCGCGCGCGTTCCGCCTTGCTAGAAAACATGAAGTTCAACTCCTGGAAATTCCCCTATCTCTCGTTCGTCGCCACCTCTCGCCGCGGAAGAGCAGTTCTATTCCGCAGCGGGTGTTTTTTGCGCCTTGTGGCGCGCTGTTCGGCCTTCGCCTTGACTTTCCGCCAGTAACCGCTATCGTCTCCCTTCCGGAAGTTCCTACCTCGCCGGAAGGTCTTTAGGAGACTCGCCGATGAAATCGTGCGCCGCCCTCGTCCTCATGGCCATCGCCGTATTGCTTCCCGTTACCACGCCAGCGCAGCAGCCAGCCAGCAAAACCTACGTCCTCAAAGCCGCGCGCATGTTTGACGGCAAGAGCAACACGCTTACCAACCCCGGCCTAGTCGTCGTCACGGGCGGCAAAATTGTCGGCGTTGGCCAAGGCGCCCCAATTCCTGCCGGCGCCGAAGTAATCGATCTCGGCGACGCCACACTGCTCCCTGGCTTCATCGACGCGCACACCCACCTCACCATGCAATACCGCGAGGACTACACCAAAGCCATGCTGGAGGATTTGCAAAAGCCCATTGCAGAGAAAGCGATCGACGCCACCGTAAACGCGCGCATCACGCTGCTGGCGGGCTTCACCACCGTGCGCGATGTGGGCTCGGAAGATTATCTGGACGTCGGTTTGCGCAACGCCATCGACAAGGGCATCGTGCCCGGCCCGCGCATGCTGGTCTGCGTCCACGCGATCGGCGCGACCGGTGGCCACTGCGATGAAACCGGCTTCGCCCACGGTGTTTTTGGCAAGGAGACCGGCCCTGAAGAGGGCGTGATCAATGGCGCGGACCAAGCGCGCTACGCTGTGCGTCTGGCGCACAAATATGGCGCCACCATTATCAAGACGTGCGCCACCGGCGGCGTATTGTCGCTCGCCGATTCTGTGGACACACCGCAACTCACGCAAGCGGAACTGGATGCGCTGGTCGACGAAGCGCACGCGCTGAGATTAAAAACTGCCGCGCACGCGCATGGCGCGGAAGGCGCCAAGCGCGCGATTCGCGCCGGCATCGATTCCATCGAGCACGGCTCTTTTCTCGATGATGAAGCGCTCGATTTGATGAAGCAGCACGGTACCTACTACGTTCCGACGCTCATGGCGCTGCAAGGGCTCTCCGAACAGATTCAAAAAGGCGTCGCGATTCCGCCACCCATACGTGTGAAGGCCGACATGGCGATTGCTTCGCTGCACGGAACGTTTCAGAAGGCACTGGCGAAAAATATCAAGATTGGCCTCGGAACGGACGCTGCGGTTTATCCGCACGGGCGCAACGCGGAAGAATTTCACCAGATGGTGGATCTCGGGATGAAGCCGGTGGACGCGCTCAAGGCGGGCACTTCCTCGGATGCCGATTTGCTCGGCCTGGCCAGCAAAATTGGCACGCTCGAAGCCAATAAATTTGCTGATGTGGTCGCCGTCCCCGGCGATCCAATCGAAAATATCCGGCAGACTGAACACGTTTTTTTCGTGATGAAGGAAGGCGTGATCTACAAAAATGATCGGGCCGCAAAATAGCCAAACCACTAAGCTTCTAGCTTGAAGCGCGTGGACGCCAGACGATACAAGCGTCGCCACAGCAGGCGATTGATCAGCACCACCACGCTGGCCATGATCAGCGTGGACGCCAGCAAAATGTCGAACCGGCCGGAGTCGCTGGCGCTCGCGATGGTGCTGCCGAGGCCCGGCGCGGAAACGATGCGCCCTTGAAAATGGAAATACTCGGCCACGATGCTGGCATTCCACGCTCCGCCGGAGGCGGTGACCATTCCGGTGACGAGATACGGAAAAATTCCGGGCAGCACGAGAAAGCGCCAGCGATCCCACGAGCCGAAGCCGAAAATGTGTGAGGCTTCTTTTAAATCCGTGGGAATGGCCATGGCTCCGGCGATCACATTAAACAAGATGTACCACTGCGTGCCGAGGAGCATCAGCAGCATGGCGGCAATTTCCAGCCCGCCGCGCAAGCGTATCAGGAAAAGCAAAATCACCGGGAAAAGCGCGGTGGCGGGAATGGACGCGGCCATTTGCGCCAGCGGCTGCGCGATGCGCGCAAATTTCGGATTGGAGCCGATGTATACGCCCACGGGAACGGTCCACAGCGCCCCGAGCAACAAAGCGGCGTTGACCCGCAAGAAGGTGTACGCGGCGCTGCGCAGCAAATCGAAGTAGTCATCGTGATGCAACTCGGCAAGTTCGAGCAGCGCGTGATACAGCGCGAAAGCCAGCCCCGCCAGCGCCAGTAGCGCAAGAAAATATCCCAGGAACTTGCGTGGCTGTTTCTGCTTCGGCGCCGAGAATGTGGCTGCGGCCCGGCGTGCGCCGACGGCAATTGAGAGCGTGATCCAGTTGATCACCGGGCTGATGAGCAGCCGCCACAAACGGATAACCACAGACGCGCGCCCCAGCAGGCTGAGCAGGGTAGTCTGGGACTTGCCCGGGCTTTCCACTTGCTCGAATTTGAATTTATCGGCCCACACAATCACCGGACGCCAAATGAGTTGATCGAGCAAGACAATTACGCCGATCATGGCGGCGAGGCCCCAGAGAATCGCGCGCGTGTCCCCGTGACTGGCGGCGGTTTGCAGGAAGGAGCCCAGCCCCGGCAAGCGAAAATCGCGCGGGCCCAGCACGAACATTTCGCAGGCCATCAAGAAAAACCAGCCGCCGGCAACCGACATCATGGAATTCCACACCAGACCAATGGTGGAAAACGGCAAATCCAGCTGTACAAAACGCTGCCAACCGCTGAAGCGGTAGATGATGGCGGCTTCGCGCAATTCCCGCGGCTGGGTCTTCAGCGAAGAATAAAAACTGAACGCAATGTTCCAGACTTGCCCGGTGAAAATCAGCAGGATGGAACCAAGCTCCACGCCAATCTGGCTGTGCGGGAAAATTGCCACCATGGCCAGCATCACGCCGGGAAGAAAACTGAGCACGGGAATGGACTGCAAAATATCGAGCAGAGGAACCATCAAAACTTCGGCGCGGCGCGAATTTGCCGCGATGTATCCGTAGGCCAGCGCGAACAGCAGACTGAGAACATAGGCGACGCCGATGCGTACGAGCGAATACAGCGCGTACAGCGGAAGAACGCGCGGATCTTGCGAGATTTCCGCTTGCGCGGTTACCGGACCAAGCCACGAGCGGCCGATGGCGTAAACACCGTAAATGGCGGCGAAGATAAAAAGAAAAATGGTGATATCGATGAGGAAAGCGAAATTCCAGCGCGAACCAGCCGGCCGCCGCTGTGCGGGCGGAATCGGCGTGGAGGATTCTCGAGCGATCGCGGTCTGAGACAAGAGAAAGTTAAACCTCGGTGAGGGTCAGCTTGCCGGTGGCGGCATCGTAATCGAATAGTTCCGCGTAACGGCCCCATTGGATCGCGGTTTCCAGCTGGCGGCGGGATTCATCTTCGCTGAAATGTTCGTCCAAAAGATCGCGGAAAAATTCGTCGGAAAGCGTGCGATCGGCTTTCGCTTTGAGGGATTGTTCCATTTGGCGAAGCAACGGAACGTTGGCCAGCGCTGTTTTACGGAAAATCGCTTTGCGCGCCTGAATGTCCGCGTGCGCAAATTCGAGGCCTTCGGCGGTGATGATGGCATCGCCTTCCTCGACGCGCAACAGGCCGAGCAGCGAAGCGGTGTCCACCGTAGGCAGCAGCGCGTCCACTTCAAGGCTCAGCTCATCGGCAAGCTTGCGTAAATCGATGCGCGGGCCGAGGTCCGCCATGATTTCAAGCAAACCCGCCATACCTCCAGGACGCGTGTGCGGGAGCATGATGGATTTGTGCGCGACTATTTTTTCGGAGTGACCGCCGGAAATGGCCGTGACGACATGGCGATCATCGGGGCTGGTAAGCACGCGATAGATATCGTCGACCAGCGCTATAAAATCAGAAGTCTTGCGGTCGCGCGGATGCGGCATCCTCACCGTGTAATCGGCGTGAATGTGCGCGGGGTTGCGGCCCAGTACGATAATGCGGTCGGCCAGCGTCACCGCTTCTTCGATATTGTGCGTGACGATAAAAATTGCGCGTGTGGGAATTTTGTGTTCAAGCCACAGTTCGAGCAGTTCGCCGCGCAGCGTTTCCGCGGTGAGCACATCGAGCGCGGAAAAAGGCTCGTCCATGAAAAGCACTTCAGGTTCAACCACTAAAGCGCGGGCTACGCCAACGCGTTGCTTCATGCCGCCGCTCAGTTCCTTGGGATACGCGCTCTCAAAACCATCGAGGCCGACAGCGTCGATGATGCGCAAGGCGCGTTTGTGGCGCTCGATGGTGGGCATGCCGCGCGCCTCAAGCGGCGCTTCCACGTTTTCAAGCACCGTGAGCCACGGAAAAAGCGCAAAGCTTTGAAATACGATGGAGACGTTGGGACTTTCGTCACGCACCGGCTGGCCGTGCCAATACACTTCTCCGGCGCTTGAAGGAGAGAGTCCGGTGAGCATGCGCAGCAGCGTGGACTTGCCACAGCCGGAAGGCCCGAGCAAGGCGATAATTTTTCCGGGGTACACGGCCAGATCGGTTGCGGAGATGACTTGAATGCGCGTACCGTCCGGCTGAGCGTAAAATTTCTCGAGCTTGCGGGCTTCGATGATGGGCTCGTCGCCGGTCGTGCCCGGGACGGCGGCGGATGGGCCGGCGATGTTCGCGGTGCTCATAAGAGCGTGTATTATCGCTCAATTACGGTGCGGGCGAACAGCGGGGATGCAGTGCAAGCCGCGTAGCGCGGCTGATTGTTACAGTCTCGTGAACGAGGAAGGGAGCGGCCTGGTATCTTGAGAAACAGTTTATGAGCGTAAATTTGGGCACCCTGATCGTGACCGGAGGAAGCCGGGGAATCGGCGCGGCGATATCGCGCATGGCGGCGGCGCGCGGCTACGCGGTGGCCGTCAACTATCAGCGCGATGAAGCCTCAGCGAACGGGGTGGTCGAGGAGATTCGGCGGCCGGGCGGACGCGCTGCCGCGATACGAGGCGATGTGGCCTTGGAAGGAGATGTGCTTCGGCTTTTTGAAACAGCAGAGAAGTCCTTGGGCACGCTTTCTGCCTTGGTGAACAACGCGGGCATTACCGGGGGATTCGCGCGCGTCGAGGACGTCGAGGCGGCGATGCTCGAACGACTGCTGGCCGTGAATGTGACGGGCGCGATTCTTTGTGCGCGCGAGGCGGTACGGCGGCTCTCCACCAGGCACGGAGGTACGGGCGGAGCGATCGTGAACATCTCTTCGCGCGCGGCGCAACTCGGCTCGGCGGGCGAATGGGTGCATTATGCCGCATCGAAAGCCGCGATCGATGCGCTGACGATTGGCTTGGGCCGGGAAGTGGCCACGGAAGGGATTCGCGTGAATGCTGTCGCGCCCGGCCTGGTCGATACGGATATTCATGCCGCCAACGGAGATCCCGGACGCCTCGAGCGTCTGAAGCCGACGATTCCCATGGGACGAGCGGGGACGGCGCACGAGGTTGCCGAAGCCGTTTTGTGGCTGCTCTCGCCGGCCGCTTCGTTTGTTACCGCGACGATTCTGAATGTGGGCGGCGGGCGCTGATTTGGAGAAGCGCTATGCTGGCCGGAATGAACGAGTGCACGAGGAGAATTTGACAAAGCAAGAGGGCGGGGAATGGATTTGGGCGGTAGTGATTTCGCTTGGCGTGGCGCTGGTGATTGTGGCGCCTTTTTTTGTTTTGGGAATTGCCTCGGGACATGATTTTGAATTCCACGCGGCGTCCTGGCTGGATGCGGCGGGACAGTGGAAAGAGGGGATTGTTTTTCCGCGCTGGACGGAGTGGGCGAATCACGGCTTTGGCGAGCCGCGTTTTATTTTTTATCCGCCGCTTTCATGGATTTTGGGGGCCGCGCTGGGTTCGGCAATTCCTTGGAATGCCGTGCCGGTGGTGTTCATTGTTTTGGTGCAGACGGTCGCGGGGTGGTGCGCGTTTGCGCTGGCGCGCCCGGTGACCTCGCGCGGCGCGGCGCTTTTTGGCGCGGCATGTTATGCGGCGAATCCCTATGCGTTGTTGGTGGTTTATATGCGGAGTGATTTTGCCGAGCAGTTGGGGACGGCGTTTTTTCCGTTGTTGGTGCTGCTGGCATTGCGCGCGAGCGGAGTTTTTGACGAGGAAAAAGCGCGCGGCAGTGCTGCGCCACTACAAAGTCAAAGGCAAAGGAAGGACCTTGCGCTGTTTGCGTTGGTGTTTGCTGTGGTGTGGCTCTCGAATGCGCCTGCCGGCGTTATGGCTAGTTATGGCATGACTTTGGTGTTCGCTTGGGCGGTGCTGCGGCGACGCTCTTTATCGGCTGGGTTTCGCGGGGCGGCCGGACTGACGCTGGGATTTGGGTTGACGGCTTTTTATCTTTTGCCGGCGGCTTACGAACAACGGTGGGTGAACATCGAGCAGGCGTTATCTTCGGGATTGCAGCCGGCGCAGAATTTTCTGTTTACGGCGATTAACGATCCGGAGCATACGTGGTTTAACTGGATCGCTTCCGGAGTGGCGATTTTATTGATCGTGGTGACGGGAATTGCGGCGGTGTTCTCGCACTGGCGAGAGAGGATTCCCGAGCCGGCCGCATCCCCGCAAGCTGAACTCCGCGGATCGGAACGTGGCGATCTGTGGCTCGCCGTGCTGATTTTGTTCGCGGCGGCAACGGTGTTGATGCTGCCGATTACCGACGTGTTTTGGCGGCTTCTGCCGAAGCTGCGGTTTGTGCAGTTTCCCTGGCGCTGGATGTGTATGGTGGCGGTTTGCTACGCGTTCTTTTTGGGTTGCGCGTTCCGGCGTGCGCGGTCGAGATGGATTGTTCCCGTGGTGGTCGCGTTTTTAACCGTTGGCACGGCGGCGGTCTTGATTCCGTCGGGATGGTGGGATACGGAGGATCTGCCGACGCTGCGCGCGGCCATTGCCGATGGTTCGGGATTCGACGGGACGGATGAGTATGACCCGCGGGGCGACGATCACTACAATCTGCCGGCAAAGTCTGCGCAGGTGATGGCGCTGGCCGCTGAGGAATCGGGGGATGCCGCGTCCGAGACGCAGGTGCGAATCGCGTCGTGGAAAGCTGACGAAAAGCGGTTGCGGGTTACTTCGCCTGTGCCGGTGAGGATTCGGCTGCGGCTGCTCGATTATCCTGGCTGGCGCGTCGAAGTGAACGGCCGGGTGGTGACGCCGGAGCACGCGGAGGGATCCGCGCAGATGATCGTGCCGGTCGGTGCCGGAGAGTCCGAAATTCTTGCCCGATTCGTTACCACCTGGGACCGGAAATTGGGGGCGATGATTTCGCTTTTAAGTGCGGTGGTATTTCTGTGTATGCTGTTCGTGGGGCGCCGAGAGATTTTGCAGATTGGGTAGACCGGCGGACGGCGCTCGCACGGCGCTGCAGAAGACAGATCTCCCGCCTCGCTCGGAGTGACATTTGTGAGGCTTTTTGGTGATTGGGGAAAGTCGATTGGTGAGCATCGGGGGGGGGCATT
>JBEKVU010000120.1:0-9921 GCA_049513775.1 Candidatus Acidiferrum sp. | reverse complement strand
CGCGGAAGGCTTGGCAGCCTGGCTAACGCAGCGCGGCAAAGGCGAAGGCCAGCCCGTCGAAGTTGCCGTCACGGTGGAATAATTTGCTCGTTTCTTCGTGGCCGGGAACGCCGCTGGCGCAAAACCCAATTACTATCTACGGTGTGACTTCTTCGCGGCATCTTCTTCGGACGCCACTATTGTGTCCGCCGCCTGCGCGTGCGTCACTTTGTGCGTGTGGCCGGCAAGCGCGGCGCGGATTTGCGGAATCACCGCCAGCGTTGCGGCTTCTCCCGCCGCTACCATCTGCGGCGTTTTCGAGAAATCATCCCACACGAACGGCTGCACGTCGGGTTCGATGATCACGTCGGCCTGTTGCCGCCAGACCACGTCCGCGTGGCCCTGAATAATATTGAACGAGCGGCTCAGCACATCGGTGAACGTGCGCGGCTGCTCCAAATTTCCCGGATCGAGATGCACCGCGATAACGACGTCCGCGCCCTGCAAAAAGCAGCCTTCCACCGGCACCGGCGCGGTGAGGAATCCGTCCACCAATGTGCGGTGATCGAATTGGATAGGCACGAACAGCCCAGGATACGAGCAGGAAGCGCGCAGCGGCGGCGCAATCGGCCCATGATCGAAATACACGGTGAGGCCGGCGTTGAGGTCCGTGGTGGCGATGGACAGCGGTGTGCGCAGCTCTTCAAAGTTTTTCGCGGAAGTGAAACGCGCGAGATATTTTTCCAGCCGCTGGTTGGTGGCCAAGCCGATCCACGAAGGCGTCCAGCGCCCAAAATCGGCGAACGTGGTGGTGAGTCCGATGCGCTCCATCTCTTCCAGCGGTGTTCCCGCGCAGTACACCGCGCCGATCAGCGCGCCAACGCTGGTGCCGGAGATCATGTCAATGGGAATATCGGCGGCCAGCAGTGTGCGAATCACACCGATGTGCGCGATGCCGCGTGCGAAGCCGCCGGAAAGCGCCAACCCGACACGTGGCTTCGCGGCTTCGGGATTTTCTCCACCGTAAGCGAAAGCGCGAAGTTTGTTGGCGGCAACGCTCAGCCAGCCGGGGCTCGATGTGGGGTCGGCCATGCAATATGAGTTTACGGCCAATCTCACAGCTTTGTCAGTTGGTTTGACCGCAGCTTGGCGGTTTTGTAACCTGTCCTGCGGTACAAATCCACGACAAAAAGGCTGGTCATGAAACGTCGCATCGAAAAAGCGGTGGTGTTGGGGGCTGGAACCATGGGTGCGCGCATCGCGGCGCACTTTGCGAACGCCGGCCTGCCATGCATTTTGCTGGATATTGTGCCGCCCGGCGCTGCCGCCGGTTCGCCCGAGCGCAACAAGATTGTGGGTGCCGGCCTCGAAGCAGCGAAAAAATCCAAGCCTGCGGCGTTTTTTACCAACGCGCTGTCCGAAAAAGTCTCCATCGGCAACTTTGAAGATGATTTGCAGCGCGTCGCGGAGGCCGACTGGATCATTGAAGTGGTGGCGGAAAATCTGGAGATCAAGCGTAAGCTGCTGGAGCGCGTCGCGGCGTTCCGCAAACCGGGCGCGATTGTCACCACCAACACCTCCGGCCTGCCGGTGCATTTGATTGCCGAAGGCATGAGCGAAGAGTTTCAGGAACATTGGTGCGGCACACATTTTTTTAATCCGCCGCGTTATTTGAAACTGGTGGAAGTGATTCCTGGACCGAAGACCTCCAGCGGCGTGCTGGAGACGCTGCGCGATTTTTGCGACCGGCGGCTGGGCAAAGGCGTGGTGGAAGCCAAGGACACGCCAAACTTTATCGCCAATCGCATCGGAACGTATTCCATGTTGAACGCCCTGAAGCTGATGGGCGACTTGGATATGACCGTGGAAGAAATCGACGCCTGTACCGGACCTGCGGTGGGCTGGCCGAAGTCCGCGACCTTTCGCACCGCGGACATTGTCGGACTCGACGTGCTCACGCACGTCATCAAGAATATCTATGAGACTGCGCCAAATGATGAGTCGCGCGAGCGCTACAAAGTTCCCGCGCTCCTCGAAGACATGACCAAGCGCGGCTGGCTGGGCGACAAGACCGGGCAAGGTTTCTACAAAAAAGCCAAAGGTGAGGGGAAGAAAGACATTTTGACGCTGGACGTCAAGACTATGGAGTATCGCCCGAAGATCAAGGCGAAGTTTGCATCGCTCGAATCGGGCAAGGGCATTGACGACACCAAGGAGCGCTTGCGTGCGCTGATCGGCCCGATCTTGCAAGGGCAGAAGGGCGACAAAGGGCAGCAGTTCCTGTGGGCCGCGCTGTCTGAGACTTGTTTGTACGCCGCGCGCCGCGTTCCAGAGATTTCTGACAGCGTTGCGGAAGTGGACCGCGCCATGCGCTGGGGTTTTGGCTGGGAACTTGGCCCCTTTGAAATGATGGACGCGCTGGGCGTGAAGGATTTTGTCGAGCAAGTCGAAAAAGAAAAGCGTCCGTTGCCGTTGCTCATCGAGCGTGTAGCCGGCTCGCGCAAGGGCTTCTACGAAACGGAAAAGGGCGTCACCACCGTTTTTGACATTAGCGGCAAGCCGCGCACGGTTTCCGAACCGAGCGGCGTGATTATTCTAAAAACGCTGAAGGAAGCAGGCAAAGAAATCGAACGCAATTCCGGCGCCAGCTTGCTCGATTTGGGCGATGGTGTGGTGGGTTGCGAGTTCCACGCCAAGATGAACGCCATCGGCGCGGACTTAATCAGCATGATTCACAAAGGGCTGAGGCGTCTGGAAACCGATTTCGACGCTATGGTCATCGCCAATCAAGCGGTGAATTTTTCCGTGGGCGCGAATTTAATGTTGGTGCTGGTCGGCGCGCAAGAGCAGGAGTGGGACGACCTGCACATGGCGGTGAAGCAATTTCAGAATGTGAATCTGGCGATCAAATATGCGCCTAAGCCGGTGGTGGTGGCGCCGCAAGGCATGGCGTTGGGCGGCGGCTGCGAAGTAGCTTTGCACGGCGCGCGCATTCAAGCGGCCGCGGAATCGTACATGGGCCTGGTCGAAGCGGGCGTGGGGCTGATTCCCGGCGGCGGTGGCACGAAAGAAATGCTAATTCGCGCCAACGAACGCGCGGGGAGCGGCGACGATTTGGATCTGTTTCATGCGCTGCGCCCCATCTTTGAGACCATCGCCATGGCCAAAGTCGGAACCAGCGCGGAAGAAAACCGTGAGCTGGGATTTTTGCGCCGTGAAGATGGCGTGTCCATGAACGGCGCGCGGCTCGTGGGCGACGCCAAAGGAGTGGCGCTCAGCCTGGTGCGTGGCGGCTGGAAGCCGCTCGCGGCCAGTTGGCAGGAGGGCGCGCAGACCACGCAGATCAAAGCGCTTGGCGAATCATTTTTGGCGGCGGCGAAACTGGCGATTCACATGCTGCAGCGCGGCGGTTATGCCTCGGATTACGATGCCGTGGTGGGGCGGAAACTTGCGAATATTTTGGCCGGCGGCGCGCTCAGCGCTCCGCAAATGGTCAGCGAGCAGTATGTGCTGGATCTGGAGCGCGAAGCATTCGTCTCGCTGCTCGGCGAAAAGAAAACGCTGGAACGCATCGCCTTCACGCTGAAGACGGGAAAACCTCTGCGAAACTAGTCGCGCATTTCTAGCGGACGCCTTCTGAGGCGGTGGTCTTTCCTTCCACCGCCACAACGTCGCTGCCCAGGGGGCCGACGGAAGGGTGGGCGTTAGAGTTCGTACAGCTCGATCAATAGCTTTTCGTTTTCGGCGGGAACCAGGAAAAAATTAATGCGCGTGTTGTTCGCTCCTTGGCGTGTCGCAGGATACACAGCGTTCGCCGCAAAAGCCGTGTTCAGAATTTCCGTGGCGCGATCTACGTTTTTGCACTGAAATTCGATCTGCTGAATGCCTTGCCCGAATTTATTCAGGAACTTGGCGATGGCGCCGTTCCCATCGGGCTCTCCGCTGGTGAGAATATCGAGCGACACGGCATTCGGATAATGAAGCTCGAACTCCTGGGCATCTTGGTCGGGCGGCACTTCGGCCAGTGCTGGATGGCCTGAAGCGGCGTGAATGTTGGCAAAAGTGGACGGAAATACCGCCAATCCCGCGGTGACGTGAAGGGTCGGCGCGGCCAGCAAGCCCGCCAATTCGGTATTTTGCTGCCATTTGTCCGCAATGCGTAATGCGGGAGCAATGCCGATGTTGTAGATTTGTGTCGCCGCATACACGCGCGCGGCATCGTCAGCAGAGCACAGTGCATCTACTAGCTGCGCGGGAATTGCGGGCATTTGACGGGTCCATTGTAACGCACGGCGCGATGCCAAACGAAGTGCCCTCTAAGGAATGCGGGCGATTAGCGCGAAAACGGGTAACTTAAGCATCTTTCGGAACATCTGAGAAACATGCCGAAACCAGTTTTATTAACGGTGGATGACGATCCCGAGGTGTTGCGGGCCATCGAGCGCGACCTGCGCAGCCATTACTCCGAGCACTATCGCATCATGCGCGCAAATTCGCCGATCGCGGCGCTTGATACGCTTAAGGAATTGAAGGCCCGGAACAACGCCGTAGCCATGTTGCTGGTGGACCAGCGCATGCCGCAAATGGATGGCGTAGGCTTGCTGGCGGAAGCGATGGTAATGCACCCCATGGCCAAGCGCGCGCTGCTTACGGCGTATGCGGACACCAGCGCAGCCATTGAAGCGATCAACACCGCACGCGTCCACAGCTACTTGATGAAACCGTGGGATCCGCCCGAAGAGAAACTTTATCCCGCGCTGGATGATCTGCTCAACGATTGGAACTCTTCGTTTCGGCCGCCGTATGAAGGCATTCGCGTGCTGGGCACGCGGTACTCGAATCGCTCCTACGAGCTGCGCAATTTCCTGGCGCGCAATCAGGTGCCGTACCAATGGATCGATATTGAATTGGCGCAGACCGATCCGGAAGTAAAAGGGCTGGTGGAATCGCTCGGCGAGGAAACGCATCATCTGCCGGTGATGCTGTTTCCGGATGGAGCGCGACTAGCCGAGCCGTCGACGCAGGCCGTCGCCGATAAAATTGGCTTGAAGACGCACGCGCAGGCGAAGTTTTACGATTTGGCGATCGTGGGCGGCGGCCCGGCGGGACTGGCCGCGGCGGTCTACGGCGCTAGCGAAGGTCTGTGTACGGTGATGATCGAACGGGAGGCTCCTGGCGGTCAGGCGGGACTTAGTTCTCGAATTGAGAACTATCTGGGATTCCCCGTCGGGCTTACCGGAAGCGATTTGGCGCGCCGCGCGGTGCAGCAAGCCTCGCGATTTGGCGTGGAAATTTTGTCGCCGCAGGAAGTCGTCGGCGTCCGGCTCGAGGGGCCGTACCGGTATTTGAAACTCACAGACGGTCAGGAAATTTCCTGTAACGCGCTGCTGCTGGCGATGGGCGTGCAGTGGCGCACACTGGATGTGCCGGGCATGGAGCGTTTGCAAGGCGCGGGTGTGTATTACGGCGGTGGAACTTCCGAAGCATTGTCCTGCAAGGGCGAGACCGTGTATATCGTGGGCGGAGCGAATTCGGCCGGGCAGGCGGCCATGCATTTTTCCAAATTCGCGGCCAAAGTGGTGATCCTGAATCGTGGAGCTTCCTTGGCGGCCACGATGTCCTATTACTTGATCGAGCAGATCGAGAAGACCTCCAACATAGAAGTGCGCAACGAGACGTGCATCGAGGGCGTGTACGGCGAATCGCGGCTGGAGTGTATTTCCGTGTTTCACTCGGATACGAATACAACGGAACAGTTGCCCGCTTCGAGCTTGTTTATTTTTATCGGCGCGCAGCCGCGCACGGAATGGCTGGAGGGCGTGGTGATGCGGGACAATCTGGGATTCGTGCTCTCCGGGCCCGACGTGATTGTGGATGGCAAGCGGCCGAAAACATGGACGCTCGAGCGGCCGCCGGGATTGCTCGAAACCAGCGTGCCGGGGATCTTCGTCGCGGGCGACGTGCGCCATGGCTCCGTGAAACGCGTGGCGTCCGGCGTGGGCGAAGGCGCCGTGGTGGTACAGTTCATTCACCAATATTTGGCAAAGGTGTAGTAAAGCTGGGCGACATTTTTCGTATCGCGAGACGTCGAGGTCTGGGCGTCGGAGTTACGGGGAGCACTCGTGATTGAAGGTCCAGCAAGCGGAAGTTTCAAAGCGCCTGGCAGCGAAACGCTGGCCGAAAAGCTGCAAAAAGTGAAAGCGTTCGCGGATCTGTCGCCGGACGATTTGGAATTGCTGATATCCAAGGCCCAAGTGATCCGTGTTGAGCCTGGCGAAGTCATATTCCGCGAGGGCGAGCCGGCAGATCGCATGCTGGTGATTCTCGAGGGCGAGATGCGCGGGCGACGCGAATCCGCCGGCACGGATAGCGCGGTGTTTTCCTCGCGCGCCGGAGACGTAACCGGAATCTTGCCATTTTCCCGCATGACGCATTACGGCATAACGGGCCGCGCCCTCACGCCGCTGCTCGGGCTGGTGTTTCACACCAAACATTTTCCCGAGCTGATTCATCGCTACCCGGTTGTTGCGCAAAAGTTGATTGGATTGTTGACCGACCGTGTGCGGGATTTTACGCGCACCGAGCAGCAGAGCGAGAAGCTTGCGGCGCTGGGCAAGCTTTCCGCGGGTTTGGCGCATGAACTGAACAATCCCTCGGCGGCGGCGCGGCGGTCCGCCGGGGCGCTCAAGGATTGCTTGCAGCGGCTGCGCACTTCGACGCGCGATTCCAATTTGAGTTCCGAAGATTGCGGGTTGCTGGCGCTGCGGGAAGAAGAGATCCGCGCGGCGCTACGGCCCTCGGAAAACCACGATGAATTCGCGCGCGTAGAACGCGAGGAAGCGATACAAGCGTGGCTCGAGCGGCGCAAGGTGGCGGAACCGTGGAAATTGGCGCCGATGCTCGCGGAAGCAAATCTCTTGGACGAACACCTGGAAGCTTTCGCGGCGATTGCCGGAAGTTCGCTGGCGCCGGAGCTGACGCGTTTTGGAACGCTGCTGGAGATGGACCGCATCGCGGTGGAGCTGGATCACAGCACGGCGCGCATTTCGGACCTGATCAAAGCGATCAAGGAATATTCGTACATGGACCAGGCGCCCTCGCAAGAGGTGGATTTAAAACACAGCCTGGAAACCACGCTGACGATCATGAATCACAAACTGAAACACGGCATTGCCGTGACGCGGGATTATGCCGCGGACCTGCCTAAGATTATGGCGTACGGTAGCGAGCTCAATCAGGTGTGGACGAATCTGATCGACAATGCCGCCGACGCCATGCACGGCAAAGGAAAGTTGCTGGTACGCGCGAAGCCCGAAGGCGACTTCGTGCTGGTGGAGATTGGCGACAACGGTCCGGGGATTCCCGCGGCGGTGCAATCGCGGATTTTTGAGCCTTTTTTTACGACGAAGGAAGTTGGCGAAGGCACTGGCTTGGGTCTGGATGTGGTGCATCGCATCGTAAAGAAAATGCACGGGCAGATTAACGTGAAGTCGGTGCCCGGCGATACGCGGTTTCTGGTGCGCATCCCGATTAAGGGCGCGGTGTGATCCAGCGAATTTGCCGAATTTAGAGAAGGAGCGTTTATGTCTGCTACTTGCGAGCATCTGAAAAAAGCTCATGACGCCAAGCCAAACACTGACGGCTGCGAAGAGTGTTTGAAAATGGGCGATAGCTGGGTGCACTTACGACTGTGCCTCGCCTGCGGGCACGTGGGCTGCTGCGATGATTCCAAGAACCGCCATGCCACGAAACATTTTCACGCCACCCGACATCCGGTGATCCGATCGATCGAGCCGGGCGAGAGCTGGGAGTGGTGTTTCGTGGATGAGCTGATCAAGGAATAGCGATGCGGGCGCGGGGCGGCATAGAATCGTTCGGCATGAGTTGGCGTAAGCCCGCCTGAATGACACCCCTCTGAATTACGCAAGATGCTGATTTGTGGAGGACGTCGAAGTACATTGTTTTCAGTACGATATGTAAATATTTGTTCTGTTCGGGTGGCCGCCGTAAATTAGTAATGCTTAAGTTACTATTCGGTCGGGCGGTTGGACGCTTGCGCGGAAGGTCGCGAGACTTGGGCGGCGCAGGCGTAGCGATGTTAACGCATACGTACAATAGTTGTTAAGTTATATCGTGGACTTTTTCAACTGGCCGAACAAACTATATGAGCTTGGTTGTCATAGAAGGATTTGAAGCGCATGCCGGACGCTTGAGGGCATGGGGCTAGTGGCAGAAAATCACCTTGTTGCGGCGATTGTGCAAAGGTTTGCAGGAATGAACCGCAAGCAGCGGGTTGCCGAGATTCGAAGGCTGGCGGATGCGTCCCCGGGAAGATGAAAGGATCATGCCTGCCACGTTTCCCGACCTCTAGTGGGAAACGTTTGCTACGCCTCGCCGCGCGGCGGGTGCGCGATCCGGAGCGCGTCGCTAGGCGTTCTCCCCAAGAGTTCTCCCCACTCGATAACCGTTCTGCGGCGCTACTCGCCGCCATAAACCCCGCCTAGGACTTCGCGAAGGACATGTTCGTTCGATGAGCCTACCTCTCGGGCGGCGCGGATCAGGCGCGCTTTGCCTGACGCGACGAAAAGCACGCGTCTGAAGACCGCGGCTGCAACGGCGACGGTCCCCCAAAGGCAGCCGAATATTAAGTGGGGTTTGTCGGAGCCGGGGAGCGGAGGGAGGCTAGGAGGGAGATTAGCAGGATGGCGGCGACGGTGGAGAGCGAGACCTGGACGTTGATGTGGAACCAGGGTTCGAGGATCATTTTGGCGCCGATGAAGACGAGGATGCAGGAGAGGCCGGCGGTTAGGTAGCGCATGCGGCCGAGGACTCCGGCGAGGAGGAAGTAGAGGGCGCGGAGGCCGAGGATGGCGAAGACGTTGGAGGTGTAGACGATGAAGGGGTCGCGGGTGATGCCGAAGATGGCGGGGATGGAGTCGACGGCGAGGGTGATGTCGGTGATTTCGACGACCAGCAGAATTAGGAAGAGCGGGGTGGCCAAGAGTTGGCCGGAGCGGCGGACGAAGTAGTGTTCGCCCTGGTAGTCGCGGGTGACGCGGAGATGCTGCATGGCGAACCGGAAGATGGCGTTTTTTTCAGGGTGCATCGTTTCTTTTTTGGCGAAGAGCATGTGGATGCCGGCATAAACGAGGAAGGCGCCGAGGACGTAGAGAATCCACGTGAAGCGCTCGATTAGCGCGGCGCCCGCGGCAATCATGATGCCGCGCATGAGCAACGCACCGATGACGCCCCATTCCAGAAGGCGCTGCTGAACGCGTTCGTCGACGGCGAAGGCGCGGAAGATGATCAGAAACAGGAATAGGTTATCGACGCTGAGAGCCTTCTCGATTAAGTAACCGGTGAAGTATTCGAGGGCCGCGGGTGCTCCGAAGGCGTAATGCACGCCGATGCCGAAGAGTATGGAGATGCCGATCCAGATGGCGCTCCACAGGGCGGCTTCGCCGACCGTGCTTTTATGGGGCTTGCGATGAAAAAAGCGCAGGTCTAGAAAAATCGCAAGGAGAATGAAAGCGTTGAAGGCGACCCAGCGGAGCGGTGTGCCCATAGCGGAGAAAGACTACGGAGTTGCCGAGACGGTGTGGGCATCGATGGCGTTGAGATTGGTGAGTTCGAGGCGTGTGGTGCGGCCGGCTTCGATGGCGACGGGGACGTCCCAGCGGAGACGGGCATCGCCAGCGTCGGCGTCAAGGTTGAGCGAGCTGATCCAGTAGTTGCCCGGGGGCAAGCCGTCGAGGGTGGCGTGGCCGTCGATATCGGTGTCCACTTTGGCGACGAGGTATTTGGTTTGGGCGACGTCGGGAGCGAGGCGCTGCACCACGTTGCGCTGGTCGCTGCCGATTTTGGCCCACTTGGTCTGGGGATTGACCGCGGTGAGTTCGAGCTCAATGCCGCTGACGCTGGCGGGATTACCCTTGATGAATT
>JBEKVU010000119.1:0-9966 GCA_049513775.1 Candidatus Acidiferrum sp. | reverse complement strand
GCCCCGTAACATCCACAACTTCCCCGATAAAATACAACCCCGGCACCTTACGACTCTCCATCGTCTTGCTCGAAAGCTCCTCCGTATCCACGCCCCCAGCGGTCACTTCCGCCTTCTCGTAGCCTTCCGTCCCCGTCGGCGTCACTTCCCACCCATGCACCACTCGCTCAAACTTCTCGAGCGCCGCATTCGACCACGCCGCCGGCTCGTGCAAATCGAGCCATCGCGTAGCAAAGCGCTTCGGCAAAATCCCCTGAAACGCATTGCGCAGCGCCGTCATCCCGCGGAACTCCGTCTCCAGCACTTTGCCAATCACATGCTGTCCCGGCGCTAAATCAATGCGAATCGTCCCAAAATCATCGGACTTCTTTCCGTTGGTACTCCAATTCCAATATGAAGAAATCTGCAAGATCGCCGGCCCGCTCAGTCCGCGATGCGTAATCAACATCTTCTCGCGAAACGCCACACCGTCCCCTTCACCTTTGCCTGACGCCCGTCCCCGCAACTCCCCATCCTCCTCCAGCCTCACAATCACCTCCGCCGAAACCCCCGCCAAATCGCAGTAATCCTGATGATCTTGCGCCCCAAACACCAGCGGCACTAACCCCGGCCGCGTCTCCACCATCTTCAATCCAAATTGCTGCGCAATTTCATACCCAACTCCTGTCGCCCCCATCTTCGGAATCGACCGTCCCCCACTGGCCACCACCAGCACTGGTGCGGAAAATTCCGCGTCGCCCGACGCCTGCACTGAAAACTCCGACGCCCCACGCCGCACTTCCTTGCACGCCTTGTGCAAGAAAATCTCTACCCCCGCGTCTCGGCACTCCGCCTCGAGCATCCCCGTAATGTCGCTTGCCGCGCGGTCGCAAAAAAGTTGCCCCAATGTCTTCTCGTGATACGGGATCCCGTGCTTCTCCACTAGCGCAATAAAATCCCCCGGCGTATACCGCGCCAGCGCCGACTTCGCAAAATGCGCATTCCCTGAAATAAAATGCTCCGGCCGGCAATGCAAATTCGTGAAATTGCATCTTCCGCCGCCGGAGATCAGAATTTTCTTCCCAATGCGTTCTCCATGCTCCAGCACCGCCACGCGCCGCCCCCGTTTCCCGGCTTCGATCGCGCAAAGCAGTCCCGCAGCCCCGCCTCCCACAACAATCGCGTCAAATTTCTGTTGCATATCCCGGCGCCAACCTTAGCACGAATGCCACAGCCCAACCGCCGCCTTGCAGCCGCCCGAACTCGCACTCTCTCCGCGGTTGACTGCCAAGCCTCAAGCTTCCCGCACCCGCTTGACTTCGCCCTAAATTAGGCGAAAATAAAGGTCCCTTCCAAGTAGTATCTTAAGCTTTGCCTTAGCATCATCTGTAGCATCCGCGAGCAGGTCCTCTCCCTAATCGCACGCATCACGGTCGCGCGCAGTCTTCCGCCCCTGCGTTCTCGCCGGTGTGCAGAACAGGGAGCCATGGGCTTCTTCTCACAACTCTTCAGCTCTGGCGGGTTTCAACCCCACGGTTTCTGCTACGCCTGGAACCCCGGCCTGGTCTGGCTGCATGTTGTCTCTGACTTGGTCATCGCTCTGGCGTACTTCGCCGTTCCTCTCGTTATGTTGTGGTTTTTCCGCCGGCGTCCGGACATTCCTTTCAGCTGGATCTTCGCGTTCTTCAGTATTTTCATAGTCGCTTGTGGCGCCACCCACGTGATGGAAATATGGAATCTCTGGCACGCGCAGTATTGGATCGCCGGCGCGGTCAAAGCAATCACCGCCACCGCCTCCATCGGGACCGCCGCCGTGCTGATGCTCACCGCTCCAAAGCTTCTCGAGGTCCCCAATCTCACCGATTGGGCGAAAGCCGATGCCGACCTCGAACTGCACGTCAAGCAGCGCAATCTCGAACTCCCTCTGGCCAATGACGAACTGCAAGAGAGCCGTGAAACTCTGCGTCTCGCCCACAGAGCTGGCAAGATCGGCTCCTGGGATCGCAACATTGCTACCGGGGACACCACCTGGAGTCCCGAACTCGAAGAACTTTATGGCATCACCGATAACGTCGGCCAGTACAGCTCGGAGTTCTGGCTCTCCTTTGTTCATCCGGATGACGTGCCCGCCATTAAGGCCGCTCTCGCCAGATCCTTTCAGGCCGCCTCGCCCTACGCCGTCGATTTCCGCATCACCCGCCGCGATGGCCAGCGCCGCTGGCTCTCCGCACGCGCCAACGTGGTCACCGACGCTTCCGGCCGCCCGAACCGCCTCGTTGGCATCACTCTCGACATCACGGAGCTCAAGCTGGCCGCCGAGAAAATCCGCGCCCTCAACGCTTCTTTGGAGGCCCGTATCAACGAGCGCACCAAGGAACTCTTAAGCGCCAACAAAGAACTCGAATCCTTCAGCTATTCCGTCTCTCACGACCTTCGTGCGCCCCTCCGCACCATCGACGGTTTCAGTATGGCGCTGCTGGAAGATTGCGGCGGTCAACTCGACGAAACCTGTCAGGGACACCTCCAGCGCATCCGCTCCGCCGCCCAGCGCATGGGCACGCTCATTGACGATCTCCTGCATCTCTCTCGCGTCACGCGCACGCAGCTCAACGCCCAGGCCTTTGACCTCAGCGCCATGGTCGCCAATGTCGTCAACAAACTGCGAGCTACCCAACCAGAACGCAGCGCGGCCTGCAAGATTCAGCCCGCCCTCTTCGCCACCGCCGACGCCCAGTTGCTCCGCGTGGCCATCGAAAACCTGATCAACAACGCCTGGAAGTTCACTTCCAAACGCTCGGACTCTCTCATCGAATTTGGCACTACGCAAAAAGACGGAGAGGACGCCTTCTTTGTCAGAGACAACGGCGCAGGCTTCGACCCCGCTAATGCGGGCCGCCTATTCGGCGCCTTTCAACGCTTGCACGGTCCCGCGGAATTTCCCGGCACTGGCGTCGGCCTGGCCACCGTGCAGCGCGTGATTCACCGCCATGGTGGCAGAATTTGGGCGGAAAGCTCGCTGGACCATGGCGCCACCTTCTTTTTTACCTTGCCGCAGAGCAACTCGCAGGAGGGCAGCAGTGAAACACAAGCTGATCTTGTTGGTGGAAGACAATCCCGATGACGAAGCTCTCACCCTGCGCGCCCTGAGGCGCAGCAGCGTGCCCAGTGACGTCTTCGTCGCTCGCGACGGCGTCGAGGCCATAAGCTATCTGCTGGACGTCTGCTTGGACTCTGGCGTCGCTGAACGGCCCCTCCCGCACGTTGTCCTTCTCGATCTCAAGCTTCCTAAACTTGATGGCCTCGGCGTCCTCCGCCGTATCCGCGCCAACGAACGCACCCGCCTCCTTCCCGTGGTCATCCTCTCTTCCTCCGACGAAGAGCAGGACCGTCTCGAAGGCTATTCCCTCGGCGCCAACAGTTACGTCCGCAAACCCGTGGACTTTGAACAGTTCCTCATTACCGCCGCGCAACTCGGCGTCTACTGGCTCACCGTCAACGAGTCATCTCCTTCCCTCAGGAACCTCCAATGAGCAAATCCCTACGCGCCATTTTTGTCGAAGATTCCGAAGACGATAGCGCGCTACTCGAACGCGAACTCCGCAAAGGCGCCTTCACTCTCGAATCCCGCCGCGTTTGTACTGCCGCCGATCTGGAATCCGCTTTGCGCGATGGCGAATGGGACCTCGTCGTTTCCGATCACAGCATGCCGGGTTTCACCGGCCTACAGGCATTGGACATCGTTCGTGCCCGCAACTCTGACCTGCCCTTCATCTTTGTCTCCGGTACCATGGACGAACTCACCGCCGTCTCCGCGCTACGTCGGGGTGCGCAAGACTACCTGATGAAGAGCCACCTTCAGCGCTTTCTTCCCGCGGTCGAACGCGAAATCCGCGAGACCGAAGATCGCCTCGCCCGCAGACGTCTTGAACAGCAGGTCGGCGCTTTGCAAAAATTTGAAGCCATTGGCCGCCTCGCTGGCGGCATTGCCCACGATTTTAACAATATTCTTGGCGCCATCTTGGGCTGGGCGGAGATGGGCTTGGAAGACACCCAGGCCGGCTCGCGGGCCCGTGAGCGTTTCAAAAAAATCTCCGAGCAAGCCCACCGTGCCACCAAGCTCACCGCGCAAATCCTGGCCTTCGCCCGTCGCCAGGTCCTGCAACCCCGCAAAATCAACTTGAATTCCTCCGTCGACGACGTCACCAGCCTCCTCCACAAGCTCATCGGCGACCGCGTCGAAATCCGCGTGGTACGCGAGTCTGCTCTGCGCATGGTCACTGCCGATCCCTCGCAAATCGAGCAGATTTTGATGAATCTCAGTCTCAACGCTCGCGATGCCATGCCCGAAGGCGGCACGCTGGTCATTGAAACCCGTAACGTTGAACTCGAAAAGGATCACGTCCGGCTTCATGCCGAGGCCCACGTCGGCTCGTACGCTTTGCTGAGTGTCTCCGACACCGGCATCGGCATGGATAAAGCCACCGTCGAGCGCATCTTCGAGCCCTTCTTCACCACCAAGGAACTTGGCCGCGGCACTGGCCTGGGACTCGCCACCGTCTACGGTATCGTCAAGCAGCACGGCGGTTTTATCTACGTCTATAGCGAACCGGGCAAGGGCACTGCCTTCCGGCTTTATTTCCCTTGCTGCGAAGGTCCTGCCGACGCCCCCGAAGTCAAAACCCCCGTCGAACTCCGCAAAGGCAGCGAAACGATTCTTCTCGCCGATGATCACGACGGCTTGCGCCAGACCGCTCAGGAGATGTTGCTCGAACTCGGCTATCAAGTCCTTACCGCCGACAACGGCCGTGAAGCCGTGGACCTTTTCAGGCGCAACGCCTCCCGCATTGACCTGGTCTTGCTCGACGTCATGATGCCCGAAATGGACGGTCCACAAGCCTACGAACAGATCAAACTCCTGCGTTCCGACGTTCCCGTAGTCTTCAGCTCCGGCTACACCCCGGACGCCGTCCCCTACATCGCCGCCGTCGGCCGCTCCGCACTCGTGCTGCAAAAGCCCTACACCATGAAATCCCTAAGCCAAATCATCCGCTCCGCCCTGGACACTCCGCCCTTATCCCTCACCGATACCGCCCCCGCGTCGCTCCTGCAAGTCAAAAACCCCTAACCCTTTTCGTATTTGAGACTTACCCTGGTAAAAAAAATAACCTGACAGTAACACGACTCAAGCTTGTCTCGCTAACCATCGACTAAACACTCCCCCAAAATAACCCGTGCAGAATGAAAACTTGCAAAAGTGTATCAAAACAAAGCACTTTGACTCTCTTTGCAAGGGATCACTCTCGCAGAATGCGAGGTGTGGCTAGCCACGCGTCCACACACCGCCAAATCCATCACAAAATCGCGCGACCCGCGGCTCCCGTGCTCCACTCCCCAGCAACTGGTATTCTTCTAAATGCACCATGCGCCGTAACCCAAGGAGACCCGACCCCCAGTGCCACCGTTGATCGCCGCTCAAGGCCTCTCGAAAAGGTTCGGCGTTTCGCCGCTCTTCCAGAATCTTTCCTTCACCGTCTCCGAAGGTGAACGCATCGGCCTCGTCGGCCCCAATGGTTCGGGTAAGTCCACGCTGCTTGAGATGCTCTTCGGCCGCGCCCAGCCAGACACGGGCGACGTGGCCATCCGCAAGCGCACTCGTGTAAGCTTCGTGGCCCAGATGTCGACCTACGCGCCTGGCGACACCATTCGCAAGGTGCTCGAGCAAGCCCTCGATCGCGCCGAAACTCCACAGTCCGAACGCCTGGCCCGCATTGCCGAAATCATGGGTCGTGCCGGCTTCCTGGACCTTGAAGCCGAAGCCGCCGCGCTCTCCGGCGGCTGGCGCAAGCGCCTCGCCATCGCCGAAGGTTTGGTCCAGCACCCGGACATCCTGCTGCTCGATGAGCCCACCAATCACCTGGACCTGACAGGCATCAAGTGGCTCGAAGCTCTGGTCATCAACGCCAATTTCGCCGCGGTCATTGTCAGCCACGATCGTTATTTCCTAGAAAATGTCGCCACCGCCATGGTCGAGCTGAACCGCATGTATCCCGATGGCTCGCTCCGCGTGGCAGGGAACTACAGCACCTTCCTCGAAGCCAAGGAGCAATACCTTCACGCGCAGCAGCAGCGGCAAGACGCGCTCGAGAATCGCGTGCACACGGAAATTGACTGGTTACGGCGCGGCCCCAAAGCCCGCACCACCAAGTCCAAAGCCCGCATCGACACGGCCCACGAGATGATTGGCGAACTTGCCGGCATGAAGCAGCGCAGCAATGTAACGTCCGCGCGCATCGATTTCACCGCATCGAATCGCAAATCTAAACAACTCATCAACGTAAAGCATCTTTCCTATTCCATCGCTGGACGCGAACTCTTTCACAACATCCATTTTGAAATCACCAACGGCATGCGCGTCGGTCTGGTCGGACCAAATGGCAGCGGCAAAACCACGCTGCTGCGCCTGCTCCTCGGAGAAATCCAGCCCACTGACGGCACGGTAAAACGCGCCGAGCCATTGCGCCTTGTCTACTTCGATCAGAATCGCCAGCTTGATCCCGGGCTGTCGCTGCGCCGCGCACTCGCGCCAGACAGCGACGCCGTCATCTATCAGGGCAACGTAATCCACGTCGCCAGTTGGGCCGCGCGCTTCCTCTTCACGGGCGAAGACCTGAATCGTCCGGTAGGCCGGATGTCCGGCGGCGAACGCGCCCGCGTCCTCATCGCACAATTGATGCTGCAGCCCGCCGACGTTCTGCTGCTGGACGAGCCGACCAACGATCTGGATATTCCGACGCTGGAAATCCTCGAAGAGAGTTTGCTCGAATATCCCGGCGCGCTCGTCCTCGTGACGCACGATCGCTACATGCTCGATCGTGTTTCAACCGTAGTCCTCGGCCTCGACGGCCGCGGCGGCGCCGAACGCTTCGCCGACTACTCTCAATGGGAAGATTGGCAGCGCCCGGCAAAGTCCAAGCCGCTGCCGACACCGCGCGCCAGCAACATCCAGGCCTCCACCACCGCCGAGCCCGCGAAGTCATCCAGCAACAAAAAGAAATTGTCCTACACGGAAACGCGCGAACTCGAAAAAATGGAAGAAAACATTTCCGCCGCAGAAGAAGAACTGGAGCGCAAGCGCCTGGCCATGGAAGACCCATCCATCATGAGCGACGGCCCCCGCCTGCACGTCGCCGCCCTGGAGCTGGAGCGAGCCCAGCAAGAAGTAGAACGCCTCTACACCCGCTGGGCCGAACTAGAACAAAAACAAGGCGTAACCTCCGAATCGCTCGGCTAGCCGAGCGCATTCTTTATAGTGGCGCAGCATGCTGCGCGCGGGGTAAGCCCAATCTGGATGTATCCGCGGCGCGCGACGACGCCGTGTTTCTCCGCGTTTTCTCTGCGCACTGTGCCCCTCTGCGTTCAGCTCTGTCTTTTTTTCTTTCTCCTTCTTTCTTCCGTTTCTCTTTCTTGCCTTCTCTCTTCTTGATGTTTCGATTGGCCCTCTTATTCCGACGCTCGCTTCATCGCCAAATCAATCGCCAGCTTCTCCGTCGGCGTCAGTAGCCGGCATTGCCCCTTGGCCAGGTCAGCCAGCGCTACCGGACCGATTGCGACGCGGATTAGGCGCAGCGTTTCAATCCCGCGCGCTTCAAACATGCGCCGAATCTGGCGATTCTTGCCTTCTTCGAGAGTCACTTCGAGCCAGCTATTCTTTTCGCCCGAACGCAAGATCTCCGCGCGCGATACGCGCAACATTTCGCCATCCTTCACCACGAATCCGGCTTCGAGCGCGCCAAGCAATTCCGCATCGGCCACCACGGAAATTTGCACGTGATAAATCTTCGCCAGATGCGTTTCGGGAGCCGCAACGCGCGCTGCCCACCCCGAATCATTGGTGAGCAGCAGCATGCCCTCGCTGGCTTTATCGAGCCGGCCAACCGGGCCAACCCACGGCGCATCGGTAGGCAGCAGCGAATAGACCGTGTCGCGCCCCTCTTGATCCGCGGCGGTAGTAACCACGCCGCGCGGCTTGTTCACAACGAAATAAATCTTCGCCCCGGCTTCGATCTTCTTGCCGTCAACTTCCACGCGATCTTTTCCAAGGCGCACCGGGGCTTCGGGATTCCGCGTCAACGAACCGTTCAGCCGCACGCGCCCGAGGCGCGCCAATTCCGCCGCCTCCGACCGCGAACAATAGCCCATCTTGGACAACGCGCGGGCGAGGCCGACGCGCTGCACGTTTCCGGCGCCCTGCACACCGCTTTTCTCAGTTGTAGTTTTCGGGGGTTTTCGTTTCTTCAAGCGTCAACTCGTTCGGTGGACGCTAACTCTTCGGCGCAGTCTCGGTAGGTTTTGCGTCTCCGGGTTTGCTGTCGGCGGGCTTCGCGTCATCGTGCCGCACTTCACCGTAACGCGCCGCGAGCCACGCGCGCAACTCTTTCGGATCGTACTTGAAGGGGCCGTTGCCGCCCTTGTAGCTGATGTGGCCGTTTTCGTCGATCACGTACAGCCGTTCGGGCCAGGCGGAATACACGCCTTCGGCCTGGTTACTCATGTCGTCGATGCCGAAGGGCACGGGATATTTGTAGCGCTTGATGAAATCGTTAGCGATGATCACGCGCTGCTCCAGGTTTTTCGGCTGCGCGTAACACACATCGTCTTTCACGTTGGACTTCATCTGCCATTCGTCGGTGGGATGCGCTTCGCGCACGTAGATGGTCAGGAAGTCGGCGTGATCCTTGTAGTCGTTATAGATCTGCGTGATGTCGCCAACCTGGCGCCGGAAGGGAGGTCAAGTAAAGCTGCCGAAGACCAGGACCAGGGGCTTTCCGCTGGTGCGTTCGCGAATGTGGAAATGGTCGCTGCCGTCGAGGGCCACGAGGGTGGCGTCTGGTGCGTCATCGCCTACTTTCAGATTTCCGCGGTGCATGTGTGGCAGGGCGTAACGCACCATGCCGTAGGCGTCTTTCGGGCTTCCCGCCATGAGCGAAAGCCCAACAAACGCAACTACGAGCAGCGCGAGCACAACACCAATGGTGATTTTCCAAAAAAGACTCATGGTGATTGGAACTGCAAACTACTCCCTGGGGCGAAAGATAGCATCGGACCGCGACGCCCGGGAATAATACTTAACCACTAGACAAGGCTGAAGAAAGCAGATCCCTCGCGGCGCTCGAGATGACCATGTCGATGGATCGCGACGATTATTTATTTGCCGCCGTTGTTCATCAGGCGTTCGCGATGCTGCTGGTAGTTCGCCAGCGATTTTTCGATGACCGCGAGCGCGGCGTACGCCGGGCGAATCTCTTCGACTTGCACTTGCTTGCCTTCGAGCTGCTTGTAGTCTTGGAAAAATCTGCGCAGCACCAGTAAACGATGCGGCGGCAAATCGCGTGCTTCGAGGTAGTCGCTGAATTCCGGGTCGTTGGTGGCCACGGCAATTACTTTGTCGTCGCTGGCGCCGGAATCGATCATGGTCATCAGGCCGATGGCGCGCGCCTTGATGAGCGCCAGCGGTTGCACCGGCTCCTGGCAGAGCACCAAGACGTCCAAGGGATCGTTGTCTTCCGCATAGGTTTGCGGAATAAAGCCGTAATTGGCGGGATAAAAGACCGCCGAGTGAATAATGCGGTCCACCTTCAGCAATCCGGTTGGCTTATCGAGCTCGTATTTGACGTTCGAGCCGAGCGGAATTTCGATCACCGCTTGAAAGTCGCGCGGCAATTCATTGCCGGGAGATACGTCGTGCCATGCATGCACCATCGTGGATTTTCCTCGCTCGATCATTTTGCCTCAGAGGTTAAAACCCCTGAGACCGACTAGCCTTACGCACGGCTAACGCCGTGCCCTCGCGAACTTGCCAGATTCCAGACGAACACTTGTGAAGTTTCGGCTAGCTATTATGACCCGAGCACGGAATTGCCGCTAGCGGCCCCGCGATGACGGCCCAAATTGGTAACTGGACGCCGCTGCCTCTTTCCTACCGCAAAA
>JBEKVU010000118.1:0-9992 GCA_049513775.1 Candidatus Acidiferrum sp. | reverse complement strand
AGGGCGTTCGCAACCTCCCGGGGATCTCCGCTGAAGGGGCAGTATCTTCTCTGCCGTTGACGCCATCGGTGGGTTGGGGAGGTCTTCAGATCGAAGGTTACACTCCGCCTGCCAATCAGCCGGAGCTGCAAGTCGATAAGCGCTCGGCCACGCCGGATTACTTTCGCACCATGCAGATTCCCCTAATCGATGGCCGATTTTTCAATGCGAGCGATACCGACAAGTCTCAAGCGGTCGTCATTATTGATCAAAAAATGGCGGAGAGGTTTTGGCCGCACGGAGACGCCGTCGGCAAGCGGGTGCGGCAAAATGATCAGCGCCCATGGATGACGATTGCCGGCGTGGTTGGAGTCGTAAAGGAATACGGCCTCGATACGGATACGCGCATGGCGATTTATTTCCCGCATACCCAGGCGCCGGGCGGCACGATGTACCTGGTCGCGCGCACCGCCGGCGATCCCGCCGGCGCTACGAACGACATCGTCAATCAAGTCCACGCTCTCAATGCGGACGTGCCGGTATCTGACATTCTGACGATGCAGCAGCGCTTCCACGATTCAATGGCGCGCCAGCGCTTTGCCACGGCAATGCTCGCGGCGTTCGCGCTGTTTGCGCTCATTCTTGCGGCCATCGGCATCTACGGCGTGATGTCCTTCCTCGTGACGCAAGGAACTCCGGACATAGCTATCCGCATGGCGCTGGGCGCGCAACGCACGAACATTCTTTCGTTGGTGCTGCAACAGGGGATGCTCCTGGCGTTGCTGGGCATATGCGCGGGGCTGATCGGCGCGTCGATCTTCACTCGCCTGATGGCGGCGTTGCTGTTCAACGTAGGTGCAAGCGACCCTCTCACGTTTCTCGCGGTCGCGACACTCTTGACGCTGGTGGCGCTGGCAGCGTGCTATATCCCCGCGCGGCGAGCTATGCGCGTGGATCCCATGGTGGCGTTGCGCTATGAGTAGACAAGACCGGGCACGAAAGTTTCGGAGCACACAACAATGAATACGATCTGGCAGGAAATTCGTTACGGCCTGCGCACATTGGGCAAAAATCCCGGCTTTACGGCTATCGCGGTCTTTACGCTGGCGCTGGGCATCGGCGCGAACGTGGGAATTTTTTCGGTGATGCAGCAGGTGTTGCTGCAGCGCTTGCCGGTCAGGCATCCCGAGCAGTTGGCGCTGGTGTATTCGCCGGGTCCGAAGAGCGGACATGTCAGCTCGGACGAAGTCGACGGTTCAGAATCGTTTTCCTATCCCATGTACAAGGACTTGCGCGACCAACTCACCATTCCCGCCGGCGTACTTTCTGGCTTGGTGGCTAAGGCCGATTTCCCGGTGAGCCTCACGTCGCGCGGGCAAACCGAACGGGCGCATTCCGAACTGGTCTCGGGAAATTATTTTGAAGTACTCGGCGCGCAGCCGGCGCTCGGCAGAACGCTGCAGCCTGCTGACACCGCAAGCGACGACGGTGCCCCGGTGGTAGTGCTCGGCTACGGCTATTGGCAAAAGCGTTTTGGCGGCGACCCGCGCATCCTCAACGAAAGCGTGCTGATCAACAATTCGCCGATGACCGTTGTCGGCGTCGTCAATCCCGCGTTTCACGGCGTGCAGCCTGGCAACATTTCTGACGTGTACATCCCCATCACCATGAAAGCGGTGGTCACGCCGGAGGACAAAACGGACCGCGCGCAGGCCCGATTCGGGCTCGAGAGCCGCAGCAACTATTGGGTGAAGCTGATCGCCCGCATGAAACCCGGCGTTTCCTTAGGCACGGCCATGGCCGCGGTCACGCCCGCCTATCACGCCCTGCTGGCGGACGACCTGCTGCACCACGAACACTTTAGCGAGCAACAGAAAGCGAAATTTCTTGCGCAGACGCTCATCTTCAGGAGTGGCGCTCGAGGACGTCCACAACTCGAAAACGATACCGGCCAGCAGTTGCTCACGCTGATGGCCATGGTCGCGCTGGTCCTGGTGATCGCTTGCGCGAACGTAGCCGCGTTGCAGACCGCGCGCGGCGCCGGTCGCCAGAAGGAAATTGCCTTGCGCCTCTCGCTGGGCGCAGGTCGCTGGCGACTTGTCCGCCAGTTGATCATCGAGTCTTGCCTGCTTTCGCTGTTCGGCGCGGTGTTGGGACTGGTTATCGCGACATGGATCAGCGGCGCGCTGGTGCATTTCGCGGCGGTCAATGAAGTGGCCGATGGCCTTTCCTCCGACCTGAGCCTTCCAGTGCTGCTGTTCGCGGCGACGATCGCGATTCTCTCCGGCGTGCTTTTCGGCATCGCTCCGGCGTTCCGCGCCACGCAGGTGGAGTTGGTGACCACGCTCAAGGAACAATCCGGCGGACTGGGCAGCGGCGTCACGCATGCTGCTCTGCGCAAGAGCCTGGTCATCGCGCAAGTTGCACTCACGCTTTTGTTAGTCACGGTTGCCGGCGGCTTCGTTCGGAGTCTCTACAATCTGCAACACGTCGACCTGGGCCTTCAGCCTACACACGTTCTGCAATTCTCCGTCGCGCCCGAACTCAACGGTTACACCAACGACCGCAGCCTGGATTTCTTTCGGCGCCTCGAAGAACGCCTCAGCGCATTGCCCGGCGTGAAGTCCGCGAGCGGAGTGGAGGAGCCGCTGATGTCCGATGATGATCGCAGCTCCAACATCAACGTGGAAGGCGAGCCCGCCGATCTCGCTGGCACTCGCGACGTGATGCGCAACGCCGTCGGCGCCGGGCATTTCTCAAACTTGGGAATTCCCCTGTTGCAGGGCCGCGAATTCACCGCGCAGGATGTTGCGGGCAGTCCCAAAGTGGCGATCGTCAACGAAAGCATGGCTAAGACTTTCTTTCCCAATGACTCCCCCCTCGGTCGGCACATGAAATTCGGCGGAGGCAAGGATCCGCTAGACATTGAAATCGTTGGCGTAGTGAAAGACAGCCGGCACATGGACGTAAAGGAAAAGCCGAAAGCCTTCGTCTACATTCCCTACACCCAAGAAGAAGCGGCCGGCGAGCTCACCTACTACGTGCGCACTTCGCAGGATCCCGCGGTGCTTGCCGGGGTCGTTCGCAAGACGGTGCAGGATCTGGACGCCAGCCTGCCGGTTTACGATGAACGCTCGTTCACCGAACAAATCGATCGGCAGCTTTCCAAGGACCGGCTGGTCGCGGTGCTCGCAGCGCTGTTCGGCGGACTGGCTGCTCTGCTGGCGGCCATCGGCATCTACGGATTGTTGGCCTACACCGTAACCCAACGCACGCGCGAAATTGGCGTACGCATCGCGCTCGGCGCCTCCACGCAGCGCGTCGGCAACATGATCCTCGGCGAGGTGGCCCAACTCGTCGGTATCGGTATCCTGATCGGTCTGCCGCTGGCCTATGGTCTCGGCCGCCTGATCAATTCCCTGCTCTACGGGGTAAAAGTATTTGAACTTTTAGGGGTACTAGTTGCGTTAATCAGTCTAGGGATCGTTGCGCTCGCGGCTGGCTTCCTTCCCGCGTGGCGCGCGACGCGCGTAGATCCTATGGTCGCTTTGCGGTACGAGTAAGCGAACAACGATGAAAATGGCTAACCATCCGTCGCAACATTCCCGCACCGCCACAGAAAGAGTGGGCTCCGGCGGCCGGCTCATGCTGCTCCAGGATCTTTTGCAAGACGTCCGCTTCAGCCTGCGTATGCTACGCAAGTCCCCGGGCTTCACCGCCATCGCGATGCTGACGCTGGCGCTCGGCGTTGGCGCTACCACCACGATTTTCACCTGGGTGCGCAACGTTTTGCTCAATCCTCTGCCCGGAGCCGCGGCGCCGGAACGCGTCGTCGCGCTCGAAACGCTGGCGCCCAACGGCGATTGGCTGCCCAGCTCCTATTTGGATTTCCGCGACCTGCGCGATCACTGCAACCTCGTGGAGTCGATGTCCATCGCCAAGCCGGTGGCCCTGGTCGTCGGAAACGACGATGCCGTAGAGCAAACCTGGGGCGAAGTGGTTTCGGGAAATTTCTTCGATTTGTTGGCCGTCCAGCCGGCGCTCGGCAGGTTCTTCTCCACCGATGAAGTCGACCACGAGCAGAACGCGCATCCCTTGGCAATCGTCAGCCACGCCTATTGGACCAGCCATTTTCACGGCGATCCGCGCGCCATCGGCACCACCCTGCGCATCAATCACACGCTCTACACGCTGATCGGCGTAGCGCCGGAAAGCTTCCACGGCTCGATGCCCGGCCTGGCGCTGGAAATGTGGCTCCCGGCTACCATGTACGGCCAACTCACCTCCACCGGCGACCATACCCTGCGCGACCGCAAATGGCGCACCTTCCGCGTGCTGGCCCGCCTCGCGCCAGGCGTATCTATCGCGCAGGCCCGCGCGCAAGTGCAATCCCTCGCCACGTTCATGGCGCGAGCGGACGCCGACACCAACGAAGGCATGAGCGCCACGCTCCTGCCGATGTGGGAATCCCATTACGGCATTCAGGATTCGCTGCTTGGCCCGCTGAGCATTCTGATGGCTGCCTGCGGCGTGCTGCTGCTCATCGTGTGCGCGAACGTTGCCAATCTGCTTCTGGCCCGCGTCACGCCCCGGCAAAAGGAATTCAGCGTCCGCCTAGCCATGGGAGCGCCGCGCGCGCGCCTGGTGCAGCAGTTGCTCACTGAATCCTTTCTGATCGCCGCCGCGGGATTGCTCGCCGGACTCGTCATCGCCGCGCAACTCAGCAACTCACTGCAATACCTACTGCCGCAGTCTGCGACACCGACTCTGGCCCACGCACCCATCGATACCAGCGTGTTGCTCTTTGCCATCGCGCTCACCGTGGTGGTTGCGCTCCTCGCGGGTATTGCTCCCGCGCTGCGGGCGGCGCGCGGCAACGTAAACGACACGCTCAAGGAAGGTGGTCGCACCGCATCGAGCGTCCGTTCCGGCCGGCTCTTGGAAGTTTTTGTGGCTGCCGAAATGGCGCTAGCGGTACTCGCCCTGATCGGCGCGGGCCTGTTCCTAAAAAGTTTCCGCCACGTAAACGACATCCGTCCCGGCTTCGACCCCGAGCACGTGGCCATTGCGCAGCTGAACCTCTCGGCGGCCAGCTACAACGCCCAGCAAGCCGATTCATTCTGTGTACGCCTCCGTGAGCAGCTCGAGCGACAGCCCCGCGTCACCCAAGTGAGCTATGCAGACTACGTTCCGCTCAGCGTCTCCGGCGGCTCGTGGGAAGATCTGCAAATTGAGGGCTATACCGCAGCCGCAGGCGAAAACATGAAAATTTACCGCGCCCTCACCGCCCCCGGCTATTTCGACGTGATGAAAATCTCCCTGCTACAAGGTCGCGACTTCACTACCCGGGACAACATGGACGCGCCTCCGGTAATGATTGTCAACCAGGAATTCATCCGCCGCTTTATCCCCACGGGCGTCGCGCTTGGCCGCAAGGTGCAAGGCTGGGGCAAGTGGTTCACCGTCGTCGGCGTGGTTCCAGACAGTAAAATCTACCGCCTCACCGAATCCCCGCAACCCTACTTTTACGTTCCCATCCGGCAGATCTACCGCCCGGAGATGGGTCTGACTTTCTTCGTGCGCACCACCGGTTCGATCGAGGCCGCCACCATAGCGCTGCGGCGCACCGCGCAATCCGTGGACCCGGCGGTCCCGGTTTTCGCTGCCACGTCCCTAAACGAAAGCATCGCCGCCTCGCTCTTCAGCCAAAGAATCTCGGCGAGCCTGCTGAGTCTTTTGGGCGGCGTGGCCCTGCTGCTCGCCGCCGTGGGCCTCTACGGTGTGATGGCTTATTCCGTAGGACAGCGCACCAACGAAATCGGCATCCGCATGGCGCTCGGCGCGCAGCCGGCAGACGTTTCGCGCCTCGTGCTGGGCCACGCGGCGAAACTGTCCGCCATCGGTGTAGCCGCAGGAGTACTGGCCGCACTAGCGCTTACGCGTCTGCTATCCAGCTTGCTCTTCGGTGTTGCCGCCACCGATCCCGCGACCTTCATCGCCGTAGCAATCTTGTTGACGGTCGTCGCGCTGGCCGCCGGATACTTCCCGGCGCGACGCGCTACGCGCGTCGATCCCATGGTGGCTTTGCGGTACGAATGAACGGACCAAATCGAAATTACTTTTATCTTCAAGGAGAAGAAATGAGCGAAGCAACCGGAACACTGATCAAAATGGAGGGCGTGAAAAAGGTTTTCTACACCGACGAAGTAGAGACCCACGCACTCGAGGAAATCCACCTCGAAATCAAAAAGGGCCAATATATTTCCATCGCCGGCCCCTCGGGCTGCGGGAAATCCACGCTGCTTTCCATCCTCGGCCTGCTTGATTCGCCGAGCGGCGGCGCTTACTGGCTTAACGGTCAGCCCGTTGCCGAACTCTCCACCAGCGAACGCACACGTATTCGCAATCGCGAAATCGGCTTTATCTTCCAGGCCTTCAATCTGATCGGCGACCTCACCGTGTACGAAAACGTCGAGCTGCCGCTCACCTACCGCGGCACCAGCTCCGCCGAGCGCAAACAAAAAGTACAAAACGCGCTCGAACGCGTGGGCATGGCTCACCGCCTCCGCCACTATCCTTCGCAACTGTCCGGCGGTCAGCAGCAACGCGTCGCCGTAGCCCGCGCACTGGTCGGCGATCCGCTCATCCTGATGGCTGACGAGCCAACGGGTAATCTAGATTCCAAAAATGGCGAAGCGGTCATGGAACTCCTCCGCGACCTGCACCGTAACGGCGCCACCATTTGCATGGTCACGCACGACCAGCGCTACGCCAATTTCGCCGACCGCAGCATTCACCTTTTTGACGGCCGCATCGTCGAGGAATCCCAAGAAGTCGCCGCCGCCGTCTGAGCACCAGAAATCGCAAGAGCGAGGTCCGCCAATGAGCGTTCTGATGAACGACGTGCGCTTCGGTTTGCGCATGCTTTGGAAGCATCGTCTCGCCAGCCTGGTTTGTGCGGTTGCCTTGGGTCTGGGCATGGGTGCGACCACGGCCATATACAGCATGGCCGAAGGCTTTCTGTTGCATCCCGTCCCGTTCAAGGAAGCCGGCAACATTGTGGCGCTGGTGGACACCCGCCCGCAGCAAAATATTCTGATGAATTCTGTCGCGCCCGCCACTTTTCTAGACTGGCAAGCACAAGCACAATCCTTCGACCATTTGGGAGCCTACGATTACGACGAAGCCAACCTCACCGGAGACCACGAGCCACAACGCATTCAAGCCTTCGATATTACGTCCAACTTTTTTGAACTGCTCGGCGTGGAACCGGCGCTCGGCCGCAGCTTTCTGCCGGAGGAAGAAGAACCCGGCCGGAACCAGGTAATCATTCTCAGTCACGGCTTGTGGGAACGCCGCTACGCTTCCGATCCCGCCATTCTCAGCAAGGCCATTAAGGTTGACGGCAAAGCCTACACGGTGGTCGGCGTCATGGCCAAGGGCTTCGATTTTCCCATGACCGCCGAAGCTTGGCTTCCCCTGACGATCTCGGCCAAGCAACAAACGCAACGCGATACGCGCTATCTCTGGGTTCTCGGACACTTGAAGCCCGGCGTCTCCGCGTCGCAAGCCGCCGCTGAGATGTCCACAATCAGCCAGCGCCAGGCGAAAGATTTCCCGGATTTCTACAACGGTTGGCAGCTCAACGTCATGTCGCTGCGCCTGTTTGCCGCTGGAAACCTCACGCCGCAGTTCACCATTCTGTTGCTGGGTGCCGTTGGGTTCGTGCTGTTGATCGCGTGCGCAGACGTGGCCAACGTGCAATTCGCGCGCGTGACCGGCCGGCAAAAAGAACTGGCCGTGCGCACCGCCATGGGCGCCAGTCGTGGACGCATCATGCGCCAGTTGCTGGTCGAAAGTACCTTGCTCTCCCTCTTCGGCGCAGTCTTAGGTCTGTTCCTGGCCCACTGGCAGCTCAGCCTAATGCTGCAACACATGCCCGCTGATGTTGCCAAATTCATTGCCGGCTGGGACACCATCCGTTTGGACGCCGGCGCGTTTTGCTTCGCTCTCATCATCGCCGTTGCCAGCGGCTTGCTTTCCGGCGTCGCCCCGGCGCTGCTCGTATCTCGCACGAATGTGAGCGAAACGCTCAAGGAGAGTGGTCGCGGGTCCTCCACCGGCCGCGTGCGCCATCGTTTGCGCAGCGCCCTGGTGATTGCGGAGGTCGCACTTTCGCTGGTCTTGCTCGTCGGCGCGGGCCTACTAGTGAAAGGCTTCTACGCCTTGCTGACCGTAAACAACGATTCTCGTCCCGAAACACTACTCACCATGGGCATGACCCTCCCAGACCTAAAATATTCTCTCCCCGAAACGCGAACATCCTTCAACGACGGTATCCTGCAACGCATCTCCTCACTCCCCCACGTGCAGTCTGCGGCGCTGGTCACCGCCGTCCCCTACGCCAACGGTGGCGACGTTGACACCGACAATTTTTCCATCGAAGGACGAGCCCCCGCCAGTCGTAGCGACCGCCCTATCGCATTTATAGAGACCGTCAGCCCGAAATACTTCTCCATGATGAAAATCGCCCTTCGACAGGGCCGACTGTTTTCTGATTCCGATGGTGCCTCGACGGCCCCGGTCGCCGTCATCAGCGAAAGCCTTGCGCGGCGCTATTTCTCTGGCGAAAGTCCCTTGGGCCATAAAATCAAAGTTGGTGCGGCGGAGACCGTTTCGTCATGGCTAACCGTGGCCGGCATCGTCGCCGACGTTCACTACAGCTGGATTGAAAAAGACTATGTTCCTACTCTGTACGTCCTGTACAACCAATCGCCGCGGCTCAGTTCTACCCTGCTCGTGCGCACCGACGGCCAGCCACTCTCGCTGGTCGCCGCCGTTCGCGGCGAAATCGCTTCCGTCGATCCAGACCTGCCGCTTTTCGAAATCAAATCACTCGACACGGTGATCAGCCATTCCATCGTCGGCATCGCTTACGTAGCCGCGCTCATGGGTGGCATCGGCATCATCGCTTTGGTCTTGGCCTCTGTCGGCGTCTACGGTGTAATGTCTTACTCCGTCAGCGAACGTACGCACGAAATAGGGATTCGCATGGCCATGGGCGCATCGCGCCGTCAGATCCAGCGCCTCATCATTGGCAACGGCATGCTGCTTACTATCGTCGGGATGGCCATCGGCATGCCCGCGGCCTTCGCGCTGGCCTACGGTCTTTCCAGCTTGCTCTTTGGCGTCACCGCCAACGATCCCGTGAGCTTCGTCGGCCTCCCCATCGTCCTGGCCTCCGTAGCTCTCGTAGCTTCCTATCTTCCGGCGCGCCGTGCTCTTCGCGTGGACCCATTGCACGCCCTACGCTATGAATAACCTGGGATACGGAGAGTCGGGTGAGTGCGCGACCGGCGGGTAGATAGGAGGCCACATGAGCAATCTCGGGATAAACGTTCGTCATACCTTACGCCAATTGCACCAGCGCCCCGCCTTCTCCGCGCTCACCGTGCTGACTCTGGCGCTCGGCATCGGCGCCACTACCGCCATCTTCAGCGTGGTCTACGGCGTGCTTCTCCGCCCGCTGCCTTACCCTCAGGCCGACCGTATCGTCCACCTGTGGGAGCTCGACGCCACCGGCAACCGCATGAATGTTGCCGAACCAAATTTTACGGATTTGCGCGCCGCGTCTAAAACGTTCATCGGCCTCACCGCTGTGAGTTCTGAAGAAACCACTGTCACCGGCGGGTCAGAGCCCACGCGGGTCACCGGCGCTGCTGTCTCTAGAGATTTCTTCACCGTGTTCGGCGTCTCACCCATCCTTGGTCGCGCCTTCTCAGCCGAAGACCAGCGCCCGGGCGCGGCTCCCGCAGCGCTCGTCAGCCATGCCTACTGGCAGCAATACCTCCGCAGCTCGCCTAACCTAGCCAAATTTAAGCTCCTTGCCGACAATCAGGTCTTCTCTGTCGTGGGAGTCATGCCCCAAGGTTTCAATTTTCCCGACAACACCGCCCTCTGGGTTCCCAGCGAAATCTTTCCGTCCGACACTAGCCGCACGGCGCACAACTGGG
>JBEKVU010000117.1:0-10793 GCA_049513775.1 Candidatus Acidiferrum sp. | reverse complement strand
CCGCTGGATGGGGATGGTGGAACGGGAAGGACGCCGCGCGCTGAAGGCGCAACGGCGAGGCCGGCCTGCGGTTTCGCGCTTGGCACCGCATCAAGCAGCCACCACGGTGCGCCACATTCTCAGCGGATGCCCGGACCAGTTGAGCTTGCCCTTTGCGTTGTGGACCAGAGAAGCGGTGCAAGAGTTGCTGGCGCGAAAGTTCGATGTGCAGGTTTCGGTGTGGACGGTGGGACGCTACTTGCGGGCCTGGGGTCTGACCCCGCAAAAGCCGGTGCGGCGAGCGTACGAACAGAATCCGACGGCGGTGCGGAAATGGCTGGAGGAAGAATATCCATCGATTCGAGAACAGGCGCGACAGTTTAAGGCCCAAATTCATTGGTTAGACGAGATGGGGCTCCGTTCGGACCATCAAGCGGGGCGATGCTATGGAAGACGTGGGCAGACGCCGGTGGTATTTGGCACGGGTCAGCGCTTTCGTTGCAACATGATCTCTTCCATCACCAATCGGGGGCGCTTGGCCTTCATGATTTTCCGGCAGCGTTTCACGGCGCGTGTATTTCTGAATTTTCTTGGCCGGCTCTTGCGACTGACGCGGAAGACCAGGAAGAAGGTGTTTCTGGTTGTGGATGGTCACCCAGTCCACAAGGCGCGATCAGTGACACGTTGGCTGGACGAGCACCGTGAACAAATCCGGGTTTTCTTCCTTCCGTCATACAGTCCGGAGTTGAATCCGGATGAATTGCTGAACCAGGGATGTGAAGAGCAACGCACTCGGCCGTGTCCGTCCCGTGAACGTACAGGAAATGATGGACAACGTTCGTTCTTACCTGCGGATCACGCAGGCCAGGCCCACGGTGGTGAAGAACTATTTTTGTGAACGCCATGTCCGATATGCCGCCAGTTGAAAAGTGTCACCAATTTAGTGCTCGGAGTAATAGTTACCATTAACGCCGGCCATCACTTTCTTCGTTCTGCTGGGCCCGCTCAAGAGCCGACCCTACGGTTCGCGCAAACTCATCCACGTATGGATCACCACTTACCGGCGTGAGCGCCGCCGTCGACGTGCAAAATTTCGCCGGTGATGAAGGTGGCGTCGGTGAGAAACAGGATAGCCTCGACGATTTCTGGGATTGTGCCGAGACGGCCCATGGGATTTGTGCCGCTGAGCGCTTTATGGTCGTCGGATTTGTGCATCGGAGTATCGATCACGCCTAGAGCCACCGTGTTTACGCGGATACCGTCCTGAGCGTATTCGAAAGCCAGTGCGCGGGTCACGGAATGCAGGCTGCCTTTGGCCATCACTTGGAGAGCGACCGTGGCGCCGGCCATGGCGTGGTCGACGAGGGTAGTGGATACGTTGACGATGCTGCCGCTCTTCTGGCGCAACATTTGCCTCACGGATAGTTGCGAAACGTAGAGAAAGCCTGCGAGGGTGACCGAGACTAAAGTGTTTAGGTCTTCGGTGGTGTAGTCGGGGAAGGGCTTGGGGATGAAAATACCAGCGTTATTGATGAGCACATCGATGCGGGCGAAGCGGCTAAGTGCGGCATCAACGATGTTTGCCGCGGTTTGCGGATCGCCGATATCGCCATCGACCAGGGCGAGCTGGGGAGATGCCGGGAACGCGCTCCGCTCGGTAATGTTTCGCGCGGTGGCGACTACGTTGTAACCCCGGGCCAAGAACGCCTCGACGAGGGCGGCGCCGATGCCCTGTGACGCGCCGGTCACGATTGCCGTTTTTTGCGGATTAGCCATTTGCAACGCTCCTTGAAGTACCAAAGATTGGATGATTGCCGCCGAGACCCAGGCTGATAAATCGTGCAGCAACGATGTGCCTTTCGCTAGCGGTTAGGGCTGGGTTCGTGCGCTTTCAGGCCCTCGATGATCCCGGGGGCGCAGGGTAAGGGGTATTTTCTGCCCATGGGTGTAAGGCCTTTTCGTTTGCCAACGAGTTTTTGCCGGGCGGCTTGCTGGAGATCATTCTTGTGGATGCGAACGGTTTGGATCGCGAGAGGTATTCGTTCACGTTCGTGCAGCGCGAGGAGCTTGGCGAGGTGCCGTGGTTGGCGGTTGACGTTGCGCCCGCGCGTGAGGGCTCCCGAGGCTCCAAGGGGCGCAGGTCGACTCGGGTAGCCCTCCCGGTTTTCGGGGCGGATTTGGGCCGAAGATCGAGACTACAGCATTGTGCGGTTTAGCGGAGATGTCGGCGGATTGTCGCTGGTTACGACCAAGGCGCGCACGGTGAGGGTCGAGCAGCTGGCGCCGCTTGAAGTACGCGCCTTATTCGACGCGGTATGGAGTACGGGCGACGTGGATCGAACCCTCGGCGGATCGGTCGTGAAAGTTGATGCTTCGGTAGTACTAAAAAATTCCAATTCCAGTGAAGGTTTTGGCCCTGGTGGCGGCTTGGCCGGTCACCGCTGAGATGTTTTGCGTGCGCCTTGTGGTCAGTTCGCGGCATCTGGAGCGTGGGAGTGCCTGCATCGACGTCGCGCGCAGGCTGCTTTGCGCGGACCGCCGGCGACGCGAGTCGTACCTGCCGCATTGCGCTGGGTCGGGTTGCAGAGAGCGGAGTGGATGCGCTAACTTGAGGCGCCCGAGCACCGGGAATTTTTGCGGGATTTTGTGAGGCCTATGGGGCAAGCGAATCTGCAAACGCGGATGGCTCAGTCTGTGGCATTGCGCTACGGAGTGGCGGTTGTGTCATCGGCGCTGGCTCTGGGCTTAGCGCTTTTGGCGTCGCACTATCATTTCCGCAACGTGGAAGTACCGCTGTTTTTGTTGATCGTGGCCGTGACCGCTTGGTATGGCGGGTGGGGGCCGGCGGCGGTGGCCCTGGTGCTGTCGATCGTTTACTTCGACTACTTCTTCGTGGATCCGATCTATTCGTTTTACGTGTCCGAGGCGGACATTCCATACCTGATTGTGTTTACAAGTTTTGCCGCGCTGGTGGCGTGGTTTAGTACGGTGCGCAGACGGGTCGAGCGGGATCTCGTGCAAGCGCGCGACCACCTGCAGGTCGAAGTCGCCGAGCGCACCCAGCAGGCCAACCTGTTGAACCTGACGCATGACACCATCTTCGTCCGCGACATGACCGATGCGATTACCTATTGGAATCGCGGTGCGCGCGAGTTGTATGGATGGACAGAGGAAGAGGCGCTGGGAAAAAGCTCCCGGAAACTTTTTCAGACGGTTTTCCCGGCGCCGGTTGAAGAGATTCGCCGCGAGCTTCTCGAGACGGGGCGGTGGGAAGGCGAGTTGCACAGAACCAAAGCGGACGGAACGCACGTGGTGGTGGCGAGCCGCTGGTCTCTGCGGAGGGACGAGCAAGAGCGCGCAGTGGCGATTCTCGAAACGAACAACGACATTACCGAGCGCAAACGGCGCGAGGAGGAAATTCAGAACCTGAACCAGGAGCTCGGCAAGCGTTCGGCGGAGCTGGAATCGATGAATAAGGAACTGGAGGCCTTCGCGTATTCCATCTCGCACGATTTGCGCGCGCCGCTGCGGCACATGGCGGGATTCACCGAGCTGCTGCAGAAGCGGGTTGGCGCGATGGTGGACGAAAGAAGCAACCACTTTATTGCCATGATTCTGGATTCGGCCAAGCGCATGGGGAACTTGATCGATGATTTGCTGGCCTTTTCGCGGATTGGCCGGACGGAAGCGCAAAAATCCCTTGTGAATCTGGGGCAGCTGGTAAACGAAGCGCTGGCCGAGGTGCGGCAGGATGCCGAGGGACGCGATATTGTTTGGAAGATTGGGAAGCTGCAGGATTTTTACGGCGACCGTTCCATGTTCCGCCTGGTGCTGGTGAATCTGCTGTCCAATGCTCTCAAATTCACACGCACCCGGACGAAAGCGGAAATCGAGATCGGTTGCACGGACGGGAATCGAGATGATTTGGTAGTATTTGTAAAAGACAATGGCGTCGGTTTTGACATGAAGTATGTCAATAAACTGTTTGGGGTGTTTCAACGCCTGCACCCGGCGGACACGTTTGACGGGACAGGCATCGGGCTGGCGACAGTGCAGCGCATCATACATCGGCACGGGGGCAAGGTCTGGGCCGAAGGCGCTGTGGACAGCGGCGCCACGTTCTATTTTTCTGCTCCGAAATTACAAGGACACTAATGGAAACCATGAATAAGTTAGGGCGGATTCTGATCGTCGAAGATGATGCCAAAGACGTCGAGCTGACGCTGACCGCGCTGGAAGAATACAACCTGGCCAACGAAGTCGTGGTGGCGCACGATGGCGCGGAGGCGCTCGATTACCTCTATTGCCGGGGCGATTTCAAAGCCCGCGTCACGGACAACCCGGCGGTCCTGCTGCTTGATCTAAAACTGCCGAAAGTCGATGGCTTGGAAGTCTTGAAGCAAATCAAGTCGGACGCCAAACTCAACATGATTCCCGTCGTGGTGCTTACGTCATCGAAGGAAGAAAAGGATATGGTGGCGAGTTACCGGCTGGGAGTAAACGCCTATGTGGTCAAACCGGTGGATTTTCACGAGTTTGTCAACGCCATCAAAGAGCTCGGTGTGTTTTGGGCGGTTATCAACGAGCCGCCTCCGGGAAGCGTAAAGAAGTGAACATCCGCGGGATGTGAGCATGCTTCGCCCATTGCGGATTTTATCGATTGAAGATGATCCCAAAGATACGGAGCTGATTCAGGCGGCGCTTGAAACCGAAGATCTCGCCTGTGAAGTAACCCGTGTGGACACCGAGGCCGAGGTAACGGCAGTCCTTGCGCGCGGTGAATTTGACTTAATTCTTGCAGACTACACCCTGCCGTCATTCGACGGACTCTCTGCTTTGAAACTCGCCAGCAGGATCGCCCCGGAAGTGCCCTTCATTTTCGTTTCTGGCACACTCGGCGAAGAAGTGGCTACCGAAGCGCTGAAAATCGGCGCGACGGATTACATCCTGAAAACGCGCCTATCGCGGCTGGCGCCTTCAGTGCGTCGCGCGTTGCGCGAGGCCACCACGCGGAGAGAACGCAAGCAGGCGGACGACAGGTTGCTGCGAAGCCAGGCATATTTGGCGGAAGCGCAGAGACTGAGCAAGACCGGAAGCTTCGGCTGGAACGTAACCAGCGGCCAGATTCATTGGTCGGCAGAAACCCATCGCATCTTCGAATTCGCATCGACGTCCACGGTCACGCTGGAGCTCATCGTCGAGCGAACCCACCCGGAAGACCGCGCGATGGTCGGACAGTTGCTCGAGCGGGTGGCGCGCGAACGCACGCCATTTGATGTCGAACATCGGTTGTTAATGGCGGATGGAGCTCTGAAGTATTTGCGGGTCGTGGGACGTCCACAGGGTCAGGGAGATGAATTTGAATTTGTCGGCGCGGTTACGGATATCACCGAGACCCGGCTGGGGGATGAAGCACTGCGGCGCAGCGGCGAGGAGCTGGCGGCACAACGGGCCCAGCTCGACGAACTGTTCAAGCAAGCGCCGGAGGGCGTGGTGCTTCTTGATCGGGAAGACCGCGTTCTGCGGCTGAACCCGGAGTTCACCAGGATCTTCGGCTACGTGAACGATGAAGCGGTCGGGCGCGCCATTAATGACCTCATCGCTCCCGAAGAGCGACGCAGTGAAGCGGACGAGTATACGCGGCAGATCATCGGCGGGAGGATGTTGAATGTGGAGACCATCCGCCAGCGGAAAGACGGCAGCCGCGTAGACGTCTCGTTGCTCGCAGTTCCCATTTTCATTGGCGGAGCCCAGATCGGCGAGTACGCAATTTATCGCGACATTTCCCAGCGCAAGCGCGCCGAGGAGGCACTGCGGCGGAGCGAGAGGCACTTGGCGGAAGCGCAGCGGCTTTCGCATTCGTCCAGCTGGGTCTGGCGTGTCGAGGGAGGAGACGCGATCCACCTCTCGGAAGAATGGTATCGAATTTTTGGTTTCGATCCGGCGCAAGGCATGCCAGGGTGGGACGAGCGACTCAGCCGTGTGCACCCGGAAGATAAATCCAAATGGCAACGGGTCATCGAGGAAGCCATCAGGGATAAGACGGATTACGATGTGGAGTTTCGTATCGTTCTTCCGGACGGAACGCTCAAGCACATTCACACGGTTGGCCATCCGGTCCTGGATGCGTCGGGGGCTTTGGTGGAATTCGTAGGCAGCTCCACCGACGTCACCGAGCGAAAGCGCTCGGAGGCTTTGCTCAGTGAAAGCGAGGAGCGCTTTCGCGCAATTTTCGACAAAGCCGGTACGGGCATTGCGCTCGGAGAACTCCCGCGTGGAGGTCCGATCGACAACAATCCTGCGCTGCGCGCTATGTTGGGTTGCACCCGGGACGAATTGCTCCGCCTGGAGACCTACGACGAGCTCACCTGCGCCGAGGACCGGGAACGCGATGCCCAGCTGTTTCGAGAAATTTGCTTGGGAAAGCATGAGACCGTGCGGCAGGAAAAACACATGATCCTCAGGGATGGCCGCTCGGTCTGGGCCAACGTGGTGTTTACACTTTTGCGGGACTCCGAGGGCCGCCCGAAGAATATCCTGGCGATGCACGAGGACATCACCTATCTGAAAAAAGCGGAAAGCGACCTCCAGCAGGCCCTGGAAGAGATCGAGAAATTGAGAGACCAGCTGTATCACGAGAATATCGCGTTGCGCGAAGAGATTGACCGCAGCTCGATGTTTGAGGAAATTGTTGGCGAGTCGCCGGCGTTGCAGGAGGTGCTGGCGCACGTGGTGAAGGTGGCCAAGGCGGAGTCCACCGTGCTGATTACCGGCGAGACCGGCACCGGCAAAGAGTTAATTGCCCGGGCGATTCACAAGCGATCGCCGCGTGCGGCCCGCGCGTTCATCAGCGTAAACTGCGCCGCTATTCCGCAGTCGCTGATCTCTTCAGAACTGTTTGGTCATGAAAAAGGGGCGTTCACCGGCGCAGTGCAGCGGCGGCTGGGCCGCTTCGAGCTGGCCGAAGGCGGAACAATTTTCCTGGATGAAATCGGAGAGCTGCCTCTCGATACGCAGATCGCCCTGCTGCGCATTCTGCAGGAGCGCGAATTTGAGCGCGTCGGCGGCACGAAATCGATTCGTGCCAACGTCCGCGTGATTGCTGCCACCAACCGCAATCTGCACGCGGCCATCGACGCGGGAATCTTTCGCCGCGACCTGTTTTACCGGCTCAATGTCTTCCCCATTGAAATGCCGCCGCTCCGGAAACGAAAAGAAGATATCGCGTTGCTGGTGGAGTATTTCATCGATCGCTATGCCACCAAGGCCGGAAAGAAAATACGAGGGATCAACCGGGCGACGCTCGAGCGGCTTAAGTCTTATTCCTGGCCCGGCAATATTCGCGAGCTGCAAAACGTCATCGAGCGCTCGGTCATTGTGTGCGAGACGGAAAACTTCACCGTGGATGAGCATTGGCTGGGTAGTGAGCCTGAGGAGAGTAACCACGTTCCGGGGGTACTGGCCAAAATGCCGCCGGCGCAGGAGCGCCAGACCATCGAAGCGGCACTGGCGGAAGCGCGTGGCCGCATATCTGGACCGACCGGTGCGGCCGCGAAACTTGGCATCCCCGCCTCTACGTTGGACTCCAAGATCAAGACCTTCAAGATCAACAAGCATCGTTTCAAACCCGCGTAGTCTGCCCGCGTGTGAGCCCGGCTGCCCAAACAGCGTCACGAAAATCGTGAAATAACGAATTTCGTGAATCTTAGGATGCGCTAATCTATTTATAATCAGCATTTTATGATGGTATCTATCGTGCACCCATAACGGGAAATGTTGAGGATTCGGAGATCCGACGAGCGTGGAGTCATCTGTTTTGCTCTCAGTGGACGGATCGAAGACCAGCACCGGTCAGAGTTGCAAGCGTTGCTCGACGGTGAGGCGGAAGGAACGGAAATCACCCTCGACTTGCAAGAAGTTCGCCTGGTGGATAGGGAGGTCGTAAGGTTTCTGGCCGAGTGCAAAGCTCGAGGAATCAAGCTGAACCATTGCCCGTCATTTGTCCGTGAGTGGATGGAATCTGGAGGGTATAAGCCATGAACCAGTATTTTGATCGAACTTTGAATGCGCTGAGTGGAGCGTGGACCGGCGACGCGCTGATGGGCGTGAGCGGCGAGATTGACGAACGGCTTGCGGTCTTCAACCGGGAGCGAAGCAGGCGCGAGCAGATGATCCGGCAGGAAGAGCGGCTCAAGGAACGGGCGCATCTTGCGCGCGAACTGCATGACACCTTGTTCCAGGGATTTCTCGGAGCGTCCATGCTGCTCGATCTGGCCGTCGAACAGACGCCGGCGGATTCGCCAAGTAAAGCGTCGCTGAATCGCGTTTTGGGGCTGATGTACCGCGTGATTGACGAGGGCCGCGGAGTGTTGCAGGGATTGCGTTCGTCGGCGGACTCCTCTTCGCGGCTGGAAAAGACGCTTTGTGATTTCGGCAGGGAATTCGCTCCGAGCGGAACGCAATTTCGGGCCGTGGTCATGGGCAAGCCGCGGACGCTGGAGGCGGCGATCGAGCATCAGATTTACCTGATCGCGCGCGAAGCGCTCTCGAATGCCGTGCGGCACTCCGGCGCGAAAAGCATTGAAGTCGAAGTTGAATATTTGCCGAAGAAGCTGCGCGTGGTAGTGCGAGACGATGGCCGCGGATTCGATGCCGAGATGCTCGAGTCGAAGCGGGATTTGCACTGGGGCTTGCTAGGGATGGAGGAGCGCGCAACCGATATTGGGGCGCAGCTGAAGATTTGGAGCCGGCCGGGAGCCGGGACGGAAGTGGAAATCTCGATGACTGGCGACGCCGCAGCGGAGGACCGAGGCGACGAGGTGCACTGATTTTATTCAGCTCACCCGCCCGCACCTCCTTAAGGCTGAGTACGGGCAGATTGGTTGAGCGCGAGCGACTGCAGTTCTCCCCGAAACTGTTCGAACACCACCGCGTAGACGGTTTCCCTCCCATCAGCACGTGTGGATCTTACTCTTACTGTCCACTGCGGCCAGTCAGCTACGTTGTTGCGGTTTTCATCCAGGGGAGGTAACTGACAGAAAGGCGAGCGGCAGATGCTTGACGAATTCCTCTTGGTCGCCCGGACCGTACTTTGCTCCCGCCCCCTTCAGAGCGGCCAGAACTTCGGCGTCCGACATTTCAGGATGAGAGAGGGAACCAAAGCCTTTCCCTCGATCAGAAACAGAAGCCAGTGTCCTTTGTCGATCATTTTTCCTATCTTACATGAACCGCAACCACCTTCGAGGCTTTCCGCGTGCGCGTCACCGACCAAGTTTTCGCTACGCGGCCATCTGAATCGCTCAGCGGTTTTACAGGGTTTTGCTGGATTGGATGAGGGCGGCGAAAATTTTTGCGACGAGTTCGTCCTGGTCGTCGGTCGAACCCTCGATGGGGATTTTAACTACTTTGTCGTTGCGCTTTAGGACGAGGTTGACTGCTACCGAGTGGTCGGTGACCGCGTAGGTTCCCGTCGGGCGGATGGCATCGGGCATTTCTTCTTGATCGACAAAAATGGCTGCTGGATCGTGATGGTCTCCGCGAGCCGAGGTGTAGCTTTCGTCGCGGAGACGTTTGCGCAGGGCAGGCATGAGCCCGAGATTGTCTTCGCCAGCGTCGACATTGAGTAATACCGGACGGAGGATGAGCGGTTTGACGATAGCGAGGGGAATCTGCTCTTTATCCTCATTTAAGAGTCGTCCCAGATCGAAATTGGATTCATCCTGCCCAAGAATCTGAGGCTCTTGAATGCCGCCAATGTTCTTGGCGAGTGCCTGAACTTGAGCCGCGGAGTATTGAAAGAGGGTGTTTACGTCCACAAATTCTTCGTCGCGTAGCGCGGCGCCCTTCATGCCTTGCAGCAGAGAGTAGGTGAGCAAGCCCTCGCCATACTGGCTGGCTTCGTAACTTACGGCATTGGCGGCCGAACCCATCAAGACGTGAAAACCCGTGGTACCCACGAGACGGTCGAGCGAGCGAATTTGCGCGCTGGGTGCTCCACGCTTTTCAGTGAGCTTGGCTGCAGCGGCGCCCGCGGCGCAGGTGTCAATGATCAAGACTTTGTGGTGCGCGGGGATTTGTTTAATCCAGGCGGTGAGTTCGTTTATCGTGACGCCGCTTTGCCCCAAGATGGCCGGGTCGCTCATGTCCAGGGTGCGGGTTTGTTTGGTGGGATAGACGTAGGTGTCGTTTTGCGACACACCGTGGCCGGCTAGATAAACAAGCAGCACATCACGGACTTTGGATTTTTTTGCTTCGTCGAAGGCGCGAGCGAGATTGTCCTTGGAAGGCTGAGATTCCGGAGTGTCGGTGGTTGTCGACAGCACGGTTAAGTGAACGTGCTCGGGGCCAAACTCCCGGTTGGCGGCGAGAGCAATCGCGCGAGCCATATTGTCGGCGTCTTTGGCGGCGAAGTTCAAGTGCAGATCCGGCGAGTCATAGCTCGAAATGCCGGAGATTATGGCGTAGAGCTCGGGATGTTTTTTATCGGGAGTGCCGGGTGCGATCCAGGCGGTTTGAACGGGACGACTGGATAGATAGTCTTCCTGATTCCAGGCGATGATGCGTACGGGGTTGTCCTCACCGGGGGCGATGCGGGCGGGGCTTAGATCGAGAGTAAGGGTAGCCTTGGGAGTTGCGGGATTGAAATTTTTTTCGCGGGCGTCGGCAAGGAGTTCGTTGTCGTTTATAAGAACCTGGATGCGGCCAATGCCGCCGCCGCGATTGGTGACTTGAATTTTCAGTCTGCCAAGGTCGTCGACTGGCCCGAGGATTTTGACATCCGGGGAAAGCGCGACTTGGCCGAAGGCGGTCACTTC
>JBEKVU010000116.1:0-10048 GCA_049513775.1 Candidatus Acidiferrum sp. | reverse complement strand
CTGACAAGTTGGGTGTGCAAGGAATGTCCCGCCTTGTGGGCTTCGACGCGGGCCAAAAGCGGGAGGCCGACGAGGGCCAGGTCGCCGATGAGATCGAGGGCTTTGTGGCGGCCGAACTCGTCAGGGAAGCGGAGGGGGCCATTCATCACGCCGTCGTCGGTGAGCACGATGGCATTGTCGAGCGAGCCGCCGCGGATCAGGCCCATGGCGCGAAGGGGCTCAATGTCGCGCTCAAAACAGAAGGTGCGGGCGCGCGCCAGGAAATTGCGGAAGGATTCAGGACGTACCGCTAGTTCGACTTGCTGCTGACCAACCTGGGGATGCGGAAAATCCACATAACAGCAGACATCAAAGCCTTCTGAGGGGTAGATGCCGATACGGCGATCGCCTTCGACGACTTCGAGCGGCTTTAGCACTTTGAGATAGCGGCGTTTGCGGCGCAGGCGACGCATGCCCGAGTGTTCGAGCATGGCCATGAAAGGCTCGGCGGAGCCATCAAGAATGGGGATTTCGATCGAATCGATGTCGATGAAAATATTGTCGATGCCGCAGGAGTAGATGGCCGCAAGAAGGTGCTCGGTGGTCGAGAGCAGTACGCCCTGTTTCATCAAGCTGGTGGCGTAGCTGACGCGGGCGACGTTCTGGCCCTGGGCTTCAATGGTGAAATTGTCGAGATCGACGCGGCGGAAGACGATGCCGGTGTCGGCGGGCGCGGGAACCAAGCGGACTTGGCCGTGCACGCCGGTATGCAATCCGACGCCTTGCGCCGAGGATTCTCTGGCGATAGTTGACTGAAACAAAGAGTTGACCTCGTGATTCGGTAAGGAAATGCTACCACGATGCAGACGCAAAGTGCGGTTCTTTGTTGCGTGGTTTCAATAGGTTAACTAATGTTAAGGAGGAAACTGAGGGTTTGGTGTGGTAATTATGCATCATGTTGCGAGTTGCGCCGTGTCTTTTGGGAGAAACGGGGCCGTAACGCCGCCGTGACATCGGGCGGTGATCGCCGAGGCTTCCTTTTGCTTCGCCGAAGCGTCCCATGAAGGGACAGTGCTATAATCTATAGGTGCGATCCTCCAAAAATCGCGGTTTTGAAACGGGTGAGGCATGAACCGAACGGCTCGCGTGGGTGTGGTTGTCGCTTCCGTAGTGATCATGGGTTATGCGGGAATCGGGCACGTTTTGGGGCGCACGCCGGATGACCGGGCGTACAAATCGCTGACCGTGTACGGCGAAGTGCTGCAGAAGATTCAGCAGGATTATGTGGACGAACCGAACATGCGGCTGGTGACGGCGGGCGCGCTGCATGGACTGCTTGAGTCCCTTGATTCCGAGTCCGGCTATCTGACTCCTCCCGAATACGACGAATACAAAAAGAAACTGCAGAATCCCGGCACCGGCGAGACCGGTCTGACCATAAGCAAGCGCTTTGGTTATGTGATGGTCATTTCGGTTTTGCCAGACAGCCCGGGAAACAAGGCGGGGATTCGCAGCGGCGACATTTTTGAATCGATCAGCGGATTTACCACGCGAGAGATGTCCGTGGGTCAGGCGCAAAACTTGCTGACTGGGCCGGTGGGTACGGACGTGAAAGTGGCGGTGATTCGCCGCGGAAAGGCCACACCGGAAGATGTCGAGCTGCAGCGCGCGAAACTCGTGCCGGCAAAAATTATTTCGCAAAAGGCGGACGCGGATATTTTGGTGTTGCGATTGCCCTCGCTCGACCCGGGGCGCGCGGAAGAGCTGCGCGCGCGGCTGACGGAAGCGGAAAAGCAGGGGATTCACAAAGTGATTGTGGATGTGCGGGAATGCGGACGCGGTCCGGTGAGCGAAGGAATCGCCGCGGCACGGTTGTTTGTGCCAAGCGGTACGCTTATCACGCTAAAGGGGCAAACGGTTTCGACGCAGGTATTTAGCGCGGAGCCGAACAAGGTGGCGTGGAAAGGCCCGCTCTCGTTGCTGACCGATTCGACCACGTCTGGCGCGGCGGAAGTGTTTGCGTCGGCGATCGTCGCCAATCATCGCGGCGATGTGGTGGGCGAGCGAACCTTCGGACTGGCATCGGAACAGAAGTTGATCACCATGGACAACGGCGCGGCGATGGTGCTGACGGTGGCCAATTACTACAACCCGAGCGGCAAGTCCATTTTGGAAGAGGGCGTGACGCCGACGGAAGTCGTGCACGCCGTAGCCGAAGATGCCGCGGATGGCGGCGATGGCGATGACAGCGTGGCTGCGCCTGCGGAAAATAGCGGAGAGACGGGACTCGGGCCGCATCCGCTGTCGTCCGACGACGTTATCTATCGCCGAGCGATTGAATTGTTGAAGACGCCGGTTGCCAAGAAGGCCGCGTAAAAATCGTTGATTCAGGAATGTCGGCTGCTTGACCGGCAACGCGGTGAGCCTTGGCGTTTTCACGCCGAGTCCAACCAACGGAAAATTGAGATTCGTTTCCTCGTCGGGGTGCTGTTTGCTTTGCTTGTAGGTATCTCCGGTTGCCAGAAGCGAGAAGTTGCTCCCCTGCCTGCGGCAAGAATTCATGCTATTACCCGGGGTTTTGCCATGGCTGCCAGGTCTGTGGCGCCGGGTGATGTTTTTGTCCGGACCGAATTTGCCGCGGCCGACGGAACCGATCATTTGGACGTCCTCGTGCAAACGCGCCGGGCCGATGCTCTAGAACGCGCCGAAAGCTCGCAGGTTCTACAAGCATTGAATGCGGTTGCCGTACCGGCGGGCTTAACCGAGGATGCTCCGCGCGAAAGTCGAGAAGGGCTGCTGCTGGTGTACCGACGCAGCGGCGTGGCCACCCACACCGTGCACGTGCATAGCAGTTTCGAGCCGCCCGCTTCTCCGGCCACCCCACGACCACCCAAGCGATTAGCGGCGAACGAAGCGAAGCTTGCGATCTTGCTGGACGATCTCGGCAGCGACCGAGTCGCGGCGGACGAAATTTTTGCGATGCCGTATCCGCTGACTATCTCCGTGCTGCCCGGGCATGCGCACTCGGCGGAAATCGCAAAAGAGGCGGAGCGGCGTGGCTATCAGGTGATGCTGCATTTACCGATGCAATCGCTGGGCGAGGAACAGGCCGAACCGCAGGAGCTGCATTCGGGGATGCCAGCCACGGAAGTTGCGACGCTGGTCGATCAATTTCTTAGGGAGTTGCCCGGCGTGACGGGCGTAAACAATCATCAGGGTTCGCAAGCGACGTCCGACCCGGCGCTGATGCAGGAACTAATGCCGGTGCTGCGGGAGCGCGGATTGTTTTACGTCGATAGCCGCACGACGGCGGCAACCGTGGCGTATAACGCGGCGCGGCAAGACGGCGTACCTGCAGCGTTTCGCAACGTGCCTTTTCTTGATGACGTCGAGAATAAGGCGGCGATCGAAAAGGAAATCGAGCTGGCGTTACGCGGGGCAAGAGAGAAGGGCGAAGCGATTGCCATCGGGCATCCGCATCCGGCTACGCTGCAAGCGTTACGGGAAATGTTGCCCAAGGCGCAAGCGCAAGGTGTCACGTTAGTTTTCGTTTCGGATTTGGTTCATTGAAGCGGATCATTGCGGGCATTGGCTTTTAGTGCGGCTTGGCTCGCACCGTGCTGCGGGATTTCCTCGGAGCGCTGATCGGCATTCTCAGCCGCCACTCGTCTTTGGAGTGGCCACGCTGGTATAGCGCTTGGCGGCGCCTGGTTTGCGGGGAAAAGGTAATGTACCGCGATGGCGAGTAGCGCCATGACCACGAAGCTGAAGACGCTGCCCTCGGGACCGGTTGCTCCGCCAGTTAGCCACACTGGGCCGTCGAGGGCGGCGTTCGATAGATGGCCGGGGAAGACGGTGCCACTGTCTGGCACGGAGTAGAGAAAAGTTTCGCCGAAATCGAAGGCCGCATGCCAGCCAACGGCCAGCCAAAGTGTTCCCGTGCGGCGCACGGTGAGCGCGAAGAGCAAAGCGATCACGACGATGCCAATCTCACCCACCAAGCTTTCTCCGGGATTGTAGGAATGTTCAAAGCCGAAATAGAAGGCCAGGAGCAAGGCTGCGGGCCAGAAGCCGACGGCCTCGGCGAGCGTCTGCAGCGAGTATCCTCGATAGGCGAACTCCTCAAAGAGGCCGACAACGAAAAAGATCGCTGCCCATTCGAGGGCCCAGCTAAGAATTTCTAGTGGGTGGAGGGCAAGCGTTCCGAAGGAGTAACCGTGGAAGGCCGCGATTAGCCCGATTAACACGGAAATTTCGCAAAGACCAAGGATGCAGCCTTGCCAGAAGCGGCGGCCAAATGCCTCTCGCATGGGCAAGCCGTAAACACCGGCCGGTTGCTTCTCAACGCGCGAGAGGACTAACGCCGCGCCATAAACTACGCTAAACGCCAGCACCTCTTTTGCGAGAAGAAAGAGCGGAGAATCGGAAAAAGGGAAGATGGCGAGGTAGCGTTCGAGCAGAATGTTTTTCAGCGTAGAAAGTATCCACACCAGGGCAACATAGACCGATAGCCGCCAGATCGGGTGAACCCTGAAAGAAGTTTTGCCTGAGTCGTCCAATCGTTTTCCCGGGCGTTACGGTAACACACGCGCACTTGGGGGATCTTGCGATTAGACGGTGCGGGCGAGGATTTGCTGCCTGCGACGGACCATCAGAGAACCATAGTTTGGCGGTCTCTGATCGGGAGTTATTCGGAGACTTTTGCCGAGCCAGCGCCGAGGATGTGACGGGAATTCCTCTCTTGTACGAAGGCCACGACGCGCAAGTTTTCTCGTTTCCAATCGGGGCGGAAATTGACGTTCGCCGAACCGGAAAAGGCGTCGTCCTTGCGTCCGTCGGCTGTGCCGAGCTTGATCAATTGGCGCACCACGGCGGCATGTCCTAGGTCGCGGCCAGCGTTTTCGCCGCTTTCCACGTTGGAGTGCAGGCGCGTTTCGGTAACGGCGAGCCACACTTCTCGGGTATCGTCCGTCGATCCAGCTAAATGGCGAACATTTACCGTCCAATCTCCCCGACCACCGGAAGCTCCCGCGCTGCGCGCCACGCTCACCTCGGCACGCGGGCGAGCGGCGGCGGCGCCGATGGTTTCCCGCGCCTCGCTGGCGCGGCTGCCGACAAATTCAAATTGACCGTCAACGACCATTTGCGGAGTGTATGAACTGCCATGGCCGAAGGCTTCGGCGTAACGCTGCTGACGCGCGGTCATTTCTTGCGAAGAAAAGGGATCATTCCACCCGAGATCGTTCCAATAGTCGACGTGCTCTTCAAGCGCGACTACTTCGGCGCCGGGAATGGGCTGCTCATTTTGCAGCTTCACTAGCAAGGCGTCGGCAGGAGGGCAACTCGAACAGCCCTCGGAAGTGAACAATTCGACGATCACGGGAACGGCTGCTCCGTTCGGGGCGGGCTTTGCGGCGCCGGGACCGGCCGTGCTGGCGAACGCTGCCGAATGCTCCGAGGCGAGTTTGGCAAAACTGGCTGCAGAAATGCCGGCTACGACGGCTAAACTTATCGAAATGGCGAGAACTCTCATTGGCGTCGAACCCCACGAATAGATAAGAGTCCGGAGCGAAGAAGAAGTTACCAGGCAAAATGGCCACATGAGGCCTGGCAGAAAAATCCAGCCACCGCCTTAACCGCCATGATAGATTTAACCGGTTAGCACATCGAGGCCCAGCCAAATGTCGCAAAACTCACCGGAAAAGCTTATCTCACTGATTGGCAGGCGCTTGGCCGTGGATTTCGCAAACTCCGGATCGCCACAACGCCCGCTTTCCTGGGAAGAGTTGGTGGTGTTTCTAGAGGCTACCCAGGTGATTTCGTCAGAACGCAGCGCTTTGCTTTTCGAACTCCCCGAAGCCGATCCCCTGGCCGCGCATGCTTTGCTCCAGCGGGCATCGGCCTTTCGAGATACGCTGAGACGAGCGTTCGTGGCACTGATCGGCCGGGAAGCAACACAGGTTGAGACGGTCGAGGCGATCAACGAAGTATTGCGGGTGACCGAAGGACACGATGAGCTGCTGTTTGATTCCGGACGGTGGCGCATCGAATTCGTGGCGCGGGAAAATGGCCTCGACTGGCTGCTTGCGGCGGTGGCGCGCTCCGCGGCAGAAATTGTGGCCGAAGGCGCCGAGGCACGAGTAAGGATCTGCGCCAACCCGGAGTGCGGATTGCTGTTCTACGATGCGTCGCGTACGAAAAGGCGGCGGTGGTGTTCGATGGCGGTGTGCGGAAACCGCCAGAAGGTGGCTTCCTTTGCAAAAAAACATGCGCGGCGCGGCGCGGCCGGTTAGTAGCGCACGATAGAAACGGCAGGTTAGAAACGCGGGCGAAACGAACCCGCAAGCAAAACGGTGCGGGGATTCGACTTCAAACTACTTCACATATTTGGGCGATTGGCCGCGGGACCACGGATCGTAATTGTGCGCAAAGACCAAGCGCTGCGCCAGTGGCGGATGACTGTACAGCCAGAAGGTAATGAAGGCCGGAGGATTCGGATCGGAGAGATCGATCTCTCCGAGGACTTGAAAGGCGTGCGCGGCCACCTCTTCAGAATCTGGCACGACGCCGTGAATGACTTCGAGGCCATAAACATCCGCCGCGTGTTCCTCCATGCGGCTCAGGCCGTTGATGATCGGCGATGCAAAAAAAGTCAGCAGTTCCAGCAGCAACAGCAAAACCGCGAGCGAGGCCCAATCTTGCGGTCCGTCGAGCCGCCAATCGCGCCCCCAGCGTTCGAGCACCCAGTGCAAGCCGCGAAAAATGAGGTAAAGCGCGAAGAATAATCCCACGGCGAAGAACAGAAATCCTTGCCAGATGTGGCCCAAAACGTAATGTCCGAGCTCGTGACCGACAATGAAAAGCGCGCCGTTGGGCGTCATCTTTTCGATGGTGGTGTCGTAAATGACGACGCGTTTCGAGGGACCAAGGCCGGCAACGTAAGCGTTCAGCGTGTTGGTTTTCTTGCTGGCCTCCATGAGGAACATGCGCTCGGGAGGAATGGGAATACCGGCGTGCTGGGTCAGGCTCTCGATGGATGCAACCATCTCGGGATAATCGGTGGCCAGCGGCTGAAAATGATTGAACAGCGGATCAATAATGTATGGGCTTGCGGTGGTCAGCAGCAGCGCGATCGGCAACATGGCCAGCCAAAAATAAAACCACCAGCGGCGCGGGCTGCGGCGCAACATCGCGAACAAAATCAGCCCGAGAATCGCGGAAATGAGCATTTGCAGGAGCTCTTCCTTGGTCCAATCCCAGCTCCAGGCGGCCCAGCCTTCAACGGATTGTTCGTAGTGCAATGAGAGGGCGTGCCAATAGAGGCGCACGGGGAGTTCAAAGAGATCGACAAGGAGCACGAGCAGAGGAACGAAGATCAGCCCCTGCAACCAGCGTTTTTCGCTGGCGCGCTCGGCGAAATCGCGCAGCCGCGAAACCAGCCCGGTGCGCAGCACGAGCAGCAAGCCCAGCACGATAACAAAATAGGACACGAAATACAGGGTGTAACCCGCGCGCGAGTAGGCGACGGCTTTTTGCCAGCGGTCGTGAGAAAGAGTGTACTGCTCGGTTCTTCTAGAAGAGGCGTTATCGCGCGCAAAGGTCGAGTCCCCTTTTGTGCGCGCCGCCGAAGGGACCTCGGCGGACGACGGCGGTACATTCGCGGCACGCAAGGGGCTGGCAAGCGACGCCATCATAGCCACGGCGGAGACCAGACCGGCGAAAATAATTTCTCGCCACCGGGGGGCGATGGAGAAGTTCAGGGCACATTTCATGGCGCGTTTCACGGCAGACCAAGGCCAAAATCGGCCGGCACCCGCAGCGAGGCAGCAGAGCTCGCTGGATGCGCGGTCTTTAACGAATAGTTGCGCACCGCGCCCGCGGTAGCCAACCCCATATGTACGATAGACGTGTAGCGTTCGAGTTTGTGGTGGCCGTAATGGTAAAAAACGTAGGATAGACCGATCGACAATCCCGTGCCGCCAGCTTCGACGAAGGCGAAGGCGGCGTGATTGTCCACCAAATTATTGGTGAGCAACTCTTCTTGGCGTCCGCGACGGCGAAAATTTAAGGTGGAAAAATAGTCGAGGGTGCGGGAAGCGGCTACTCCGGCGAACAGCCAATCGTTCTCTTTGTCCCAGAAGTGGTGGGTATCGAGGGGCGTTTTCCTAGCAACGGGCGTTGGCTTGGCGACTGGCGCGGACGGAGCGGCGGTTGAAGAGGCCGGCACCGATTCCTGCGCAGAAATTACACGGGAACTGAGCGCTGCCAGGAAAATGACACCCGCTATATAAATAGACTTCTTGAGAGACCTGAATGGCACGTGGATGGCTCGACCCTCTCTAGGCAGGCGTTGCCGCCTACGGAAGTATAATCGGGGGTGACCTCTGAGGAGTATCACGATTCCTGTTCAACCAAGCGACGGAGCGTCCTTGCGCGGGTTACGCTTGCGTTTGATTGCGCGTGCCGAAGACAAGTTGGCCGGCGTTATCGCATTGGCAGCGCCTGGCGCGGTGGGAATTGCAGGGTTGCTGGGTCGGAGTTATGCTTTTAGAGACCTCAGCCTATGCGTTTATCTGAGTATTTCGAGGGTTTAACCATGGCACCTCGCATCTGGACCCGTCTCACCTTGGCGATTCTTCTGGCGCCCGCGTTTTGCGTGGCCATTGCTTACGCGCAGAATCCGCCTGCGCCCTCCGTGGCGGATGCCGCAAAGCAAGCGCGAGAACAAAAGCAGAACGCCGCTTCCGCCGCCAAGGTCATCACCGATGACGATCTGGATCCGAAGAATGTGAAACCTGGCGAAGAGGGACTAACGGCTCCGACGCCGCAACTTGAGACGCAACCGCCCAGCCCGGCCGTCGTAGCCGCCGTCGAAGCCGCGGATGCCCGGAGCGAGAAATCGCCCGCCGATGATCCGCTGAAGAAAACGGATTCGGCGAAAGTTGCCAAGCTCAAAGCACAGCTGGCGCAAGCGGAAGAAGATCTAAAGCTCAGCCAACGCGAGAGTCAGCTGGAGCAAGATACGGTTTACTCGAAGCCGGACTATCAGCATGACACCGCCGGGAAGGATAAATTGGCGGAACTGCAGCAGGTGATCAGCGACAAGCAGGCGCTCGTGGACGATCTGAGAAAACGCCTTACGGATTTGCAGGACGCTTTGAATCAGCAAGGTGCGGCGCCGCCTGCCGCTGAGAATCCCGCTGCGCCGGCTCAGCCTCCGCCCCAACCGTAGGGCCGCGGTCGTATCTGAATGCCCGCAAACTCTTTGCCTGCCGCTCCCTTAGAATCGCCCACCGCACAGCCAAGATTGGCTGTGCCACTAGGACCGTCCCATTTTTATGGGAGCAGGTACTGCTGCAGGAATTCGATGGTGGCGTAGAACTGGAAATCCTGGTTTGGTTTCTTGCGGTAGCCGTGGCCTTCGTCTTTGGCCACCAGGAACCAGACCGGGGTGGCTTCTTTTTTTAGCGCGGCGGCGATTTGTTCGCTTTCGCTTACCGGAACGCGGGGATCGTTCTTTCCAGCTACGACCAGCATGGGCTTTTTGATTTTCTCGATGTTGTTCATAGGGGCGATGCGCTCGAGGAATTCGCGCATTTGGGGGTCGCGCTCGTCGCCGTATTCCACGCGGCGGAGGTCCTGTCGGTAAGGCTCGGTGTGCTCAAGGAAGGTGACCAGGTTGGACATGCCGACGACATCGACGGAGCAGCGGATGCGATCACTGTAAAAGGTGGAGACGGCCAGGGTCATGTGGCCGCCGTAGCTGCCGCCCATCACGGCGATGCGCTGGGGGTCGAGATCATCGCGCGTGGCGATCCAGTCAAAGAGGGCGTCGATGTCTTTGTAGGTGTCTTCGCGATGGAAGCCGTTATCGAGCAGGGAAAAAGTCTTGCCATAGCCTGTCGAGCCGCGCACGTTTGGATAGATCAGCGCGATGCCCATTTCATTGAGAAGATAATTGTTGCGGCCGAGAAAATTGGGTTGGGACTGGCTTTATTGTAAGCCGTTTATGTTTACCGCAACCGTGCGATTGCCTGGGAATTTTGCTTGTGTCTTTTTAAGTATGATT
>JBEKVU010000115.1:0-10059 GCA_049513775.1 Candidatus Acidiferrum sp. | reverse complement strand
AACAAGCATTCGCAGGCCGAGCGAACAACGGGCGCGGTAGTGACCGGAGGCCTAACGACGGGATTGCCCTGCATCGTAATATTGGCGCTTTTCGTTGTGTTCAAGAACGTAGATTTGGCGGGCGCGGTATGGAGCTGCCCCCTCGGAATTCCCCTGACCCGGGCACTGGCCGTTGTGGAGTCTTTGGCGCTAGCCGCGGTGTCGCAAGCGTTGCAGGACCGCATCTTCAATCAGCAGGTGCTCTTGCAGGATCTCGGGCACGCGTTGCTCTCGCTGTGGTTGGTGCTCTTTGTGGCGTTCACCGCACTCTTGTTGCGGATGGTATTCGGCGATAAAGTGCCGCGCTAGACCGCCCCAGCCAATTTTTCCGAAAATAGTCATGCGGACTTGTCGATTTCAGCGGTTCTCGTTCGACGCGTAAGTGAAGCCAGGGTCCAGACGGCAAAACGAGATCGCAATCGGACCGTCAAATCTAGGATAACGAAGAGCACGAAGGAATCTGAAGCACAGGAGAAACGTCGATGCGAGTGATGGTGGTCGTAAAAGCCTGCAACGAGTCTGAAAAGGGCGTTCTGCCGGGTGCCGAACTGCTCCAGAAGATGGGGAAGTTCAATCAGGAGCTGATGCAAGCCGGAGTTTTCCTGGGAGCGGATGGACTAAAGGCGAGTTCTCACGGCAAACGCGTGCGATTTTCCGGCCACGAGCGCGTGGTGATGGATGGCCCCTTTACTGAGAGCAAGGAACTGATTGCCGGCTATTGGCTGTGGCAGGTGAAGACCATGGAAGAAGCGGTCGAGTGGCTCAAACGCGCCCCGTTTGATGGGGGTACGGAGGTGGAGATTCGTCCGGTGTTGGAGGCTGCGGATTTTGCCGACGTTTACGGCGCCGGCCACGCCGGAGCAGCCGGGTGTGCGAACTAGTGCAGCCGAAAGCCAGGCTTCGATGAGGGAAGCCGGTGACGCGAAAGAGTTTTTGGAACAGGTCGATTTCCTGTCGCTTTGTTCGACGCGATGGTCGAGCCGATAAGGTTAGGCCGGACGCGATCGAGCGGGGCAAGGCCGGAATTCAGCTCAGAACACTCAATCAGAATGGAGACATGACGATGCGATTCATGATGATGGTGAAACACGCGGAACTCTCGGGCCCTCCGCCGAAAGAACTAATGGACGCGATAGAAAAGCTGTCGGAAGAGGCGGTGAAAAACAAGAGCATGGTGCTGGCCGGCGGACTCGCGCCGATGACGGCAACCACGCGAGTGCAACTCTCTAAGGGAAAGGTAACGGCGGTCGACGGTCCGTTCAGCGAGGCCAAGGAGGTCGTGGGCGGCTTCGCGGTCTTTGACTTGAATTCACGGCAAGAGGCGATCGCAAGTGCGATCGAGTTCATGGAGCTGCACCGCAAGCATTGGCCGGGCTGGCAGGGCGAGACCGAGGTGCGGCAGATTTTTGGGCCGGAGGACATGCCGCCACGGGGTGGTTGTGGGGCTTAGGATCGCAGTCCTGCGGTCGTTCAGCTTTGCTCTGGGCGCCCGCGATTGCCGTCGCACCGAACAAAACCGCGCAGCATGCTGCGCCACTACAAACGAAACAAATGACAAAGGCCACGTCGCTCGAGGGCGCTGATCAGCCGCAGCTTGCGTGAAGGAATCGTTGCGTGGTGTTATCGGTAGTTGTGACGGCTACCGATACCCACCGCGCCATCGAGGCTGTTTGGAGGATTGAGTCCGCGCGCATTATTGCGGGGCTCGCGCGAATGGTGCGCGACGTCGGGCTTGCCGAAGAACTCGCGCAGGACGCGCTGGTGGCGGCGCTTGAGCAATGGCCCGCCGCGGGCATTCCGGACAATCCTGGCGCATGGCTGATGGCCAGTGCCAAGCACCGCGCCATCGATCGCCTCCGCCGCAGCAAACTGCTCGAACGCAAGCACGGCGAACTCGGTCGCGAGCTCCAGGCGCAGCAGGAGTTAGCGGTGGCCAATCTCGAGAATGCGCTCGACGACGACATCGGAGACGACCTCTTGCGATTGGTATTCACCGCGTGCCACCCGGTGCTTTCTTCAGAAGGACGTGTGGCTCTTACGCTGCGTTTACTCGGTGGCTTGACCACCGACGAAATCGCACGTGCGTTCCTCGTGCCCGAGCCGACCGTGGCGCAGCGCATCGTGCGAGCCAAGCGCACGCTTGCTGAAGCCCAGGTGCCGTTTGAAGTGCCCCGCGGCGCCGATCGTGCGGACCGCCTCTCCTCGGTGCTCGAGGTGATCTACCTGATTTTCAACGAGGGCTACACCGCTACCGCCGGCGACGATTGGTTGCGGCCGGGATTGTGCGAAGATGCGCTGCGCCTTGGCCGTATCCTAGCCGAGCTTGCGCCGAATGAGCCCGAGGTTCACGGGCTGGTGGCGCTGATGGAAATTCAGGCGTCGCGTTCGCGCGCGCGCGTGGGTCCATCCGGCGTGCCGATTCTTTTGCTCGAACAAGATCGCAGCCGCTGGGATCAGCTTCTGATTCGCCGCGGCCTCGCGGCGCTGGAGCGCGCCGATAAAATGAACAGCACGCGCGGGCCGTATACGCTGCAGGCGGCGATTACCGCTTGCCACGCGCGAGCGGTCAGGCCGGAGCAGACAGACTGGCGGCGCATCGTCGCGCTGTACGAGGAACTGGGGCGCGTCACGCCGTCGCCGGTGGTCGAACTGAATCGCGCAGTGGCCGTGTCGATGGCCTCCGGTCCCGCCGCCGGTCTAGAGCTGATCGATGCGCTCATGGCCGAGCCTTCGCTCAAGTCTTATCACCTCTTACCAAGCGTCCGCGGCGACCTGCTCTTCAAGCTGGGCCGCTTTGCCGAAGCGCAGACGGAGTTCGCGCGTGCAGCATCGCTCACGCGCAACCTCCGCGAGCGCGATTTTCTTCTGGCGCGCGCTGAGGCCTGCGGTTGAACGAGCCGGCGCCTCGCGCAGCTAAATCGCCGCCGCAGATTTGCCCGCTTAAAAAGCCTTGCCGGAATTCCCCGCGCACAATTAACATCGTTCGGGCTGTTCCGCAGGAGAGGTGAACCATGAAGCGATTTGCCGGAATGTTGATCGTGGTGCTGGGCGTGTTACTGGGGACATTGTTGAGTGCGCAGGCGCTGGCCGCGCAGGAATGGTCGCAGCCCTGGGCGCGCGAACGTATCGATAAATCGCCGCGACACAGCGAGTGGGTCACCGTGAAGCACGACGGGCGCAATGTGGAAACGCTGGTGGTTTACCCGGAAGTGAAAGATAAGCGCCCGGTGGTGCTGATTATCCACGAAATTTTCGGATTGAGCGACTGGGCGGAGGAACTGGCCGACGAAGTGGCTGCCGCAGGTTACATCGCGGTTGCGCCAGACTTGCTGAGCGGGATGGCGCCGAATGGCGGCCGCACCAAGGATTTTCCGACCGGCGTTACCGAAGCCATCGGCAAATTGAATCCCGATCAGATTACCGCCGACCTAAACGCCGCCGCCGACTACGCTCTAAAGCTGCCCTCCGCGAACGGCAAATTGTACGTCGCGGGCTTCTGCTGGGGCGGTGGGCAGACCTTCCGCTACGCCACGAATCGCGCCGATCTTTCGGCGGCATTCGTTTTCTACGGGCCACCGCCTGACAAAGATGCGATGAAACGCATCAAGGCTCCGGTCTACGGCTTTTACGCCGGAAACGATGCGCGCATCGGCGCCACCATTCCCGACGCTATCGCCGAAATGAAAGCCGTGGGCAAAACCTACGAACCCGTCACGTATGAAAACGCCGGCCACGGCTTCATGCGCGCCGGCGAAGCGCCCGACGCCAGCGACGCCAACAAAAAAGCCCGCGATGATTCGTGGAAACGCTGGAGAAGCCTGCTAACCCAGTAAATTCTGTGCCAAACATCCCCACGGAAGCAGGAAAAACGCCCGAGAGGAGCGTCAATGGACTATCCGCAGTTTGGGCTGCGTGGGCGAGTGGCGCTGGTGACGGGAGCGGCGCGCGGTTTGGGACGCGCCATTTCTCTAGCCTTGGCGCATGCCGGCGCGGACGTGGCGCTAGGTTTGCGCGATGTTAGCGCGGACTCCGGACTAGCCGGGGAGCTGCGAGCGATGGGCCGAAAAGCGCTGCCGCTACAGATGGACATGCGCTCGCTGGAGCAAATCTCCCGCGCCGTGGACGAAACGCAGCAGGAATTCGGCCGCCTCGACATCCTCGTAAACAACGCGGGCATCGCGCCCGAAAATCTCGCTGAGAATGTGCGCGAGCAAGACTTTGACGAAACCTTGGCGATCAACTTGAAAGGAACATTTTTCGCCAGCCAGGCCGCCGGCCGGCTGATGATCCGCCAGCAGAGTGGGACCATCATTAACATGAGCTCGCAAGCCGGCTTTGCGGCCTTGCCGACGGAATCCGTCTATTGCATGACCAAGGCGGCCATCGCGCATTTGACGAAATGTCTTGCGGTTGAATGGGGCAAATACGGAATCACCGTGAACGCGGTCGCGCCGACGTTCATCCGGACTCCGGGAACCGAGAGCGCGCTCGCCGATCCGACATTTCGCGCCGACACCGTGGAACGCATCGCTGCGCTTCACCGCATCGGCGAGCCCATGGAAGTCGCCGGCGCAGTTGTGTTTCTGGCCTCCCCCGCCGCATCGTTAATTACCGGCGAGACGATTTTAATCGATGGCGGCTGGACAGCGCGGTAACCGCGTGTATCAGGACCTGCGTGACCTTCAGGACAACAGGAAGCTGCCGGAATTACCTCGCCGCCGCCGGACCTTGCCCGGGATGTTGGGCACTACGTCGTCATAAAAGCTTTTGAATCGCTAGTGCGCACCCTGAGCAGGGGGAGCGGGCGTACCATCCGACCAGCGGCGTACGGGAATCAGAAAGACGGTAAGGCGCTCCTCTGAATTTTGAAACGTAATAATCGGCGATCCGGGGAGATCCGCGCCCCACACCTGGGAATCGGTTTTCGGAGTGAAAAACATCAGATGCGGAAGCCACGGACCGCCAGCCTCGTCGCCCAAATAGCCTTGCTTTGAGAGCATATAAGACATCGCGCCGGGCTCCGGCGCCGGCAGCTCCTTCTTATCGATGGCCGCGGTGACAGCCTCAAACATCTGCGCTTTCGTCCGCCCGGCGATGACCAACTCGGTCTTTTTGATGGTGCGCGGAAGGTAAGTCCGCACCGCCGGAGGATTGAGGCAGAGAGGACCGCGCAGTTTAGGATTCCAAAAGTCCGGATTGTCGATTCCGGCAGTCCACGACCGTTCGACCAGGCATACGAAACCGTTCTTCCCCTGAACGGCAGTTTCATAGCCAGCTTTGCCGAGAACCAGAACTTCGGCCTTGCTGGAGATAGAGTCCGGGGCAGCGCTGCGCGCCAGTTTGATCTCTTCGTTGCGATCCGGCATGAGGTATTGTTCAAGGGGAGCCATGGCCGGATACGCGGTCTGGGCGTTTTGCCCGCGTACGGGCCACGCCGCGGCGAACATGATGACCAGAGCGATGCTGCTTACTGCGCTCATCCTCACTCTTTTTTGTTCCATGACTTCTCCTGATTCTGAAGGCCGCAGCATCATCTGCTGGCCATGCAAAATGAGTCGTCCCACCTTGGCAATATATTGATATCAACCTACCATCGCCGGGGCCGCTTGGCAAGATACGTTGATATCCATATGATTTATCTATGGCCACGGTTGCGAAACCCAGCTTTGAGACAACGCTTGAAGTCCGCGACTCTTGCCTCTGTCTTCATGTGCAGCGAGCAGCCAGGGCGCTGGCGCGGCGCTTTGACGATGCGCTGCGCCCATTCAGCCTGACCAACGGGCAATTCTCGCTGATGATGTCTCTGAACCGCCCGGAAGCGCCAGGTATGGCGGCAGTTGCGTCCTTACTCGGAATGGACCGGACCACCCTGACGGCCGTTCTCAAGGCCTTGCAGCGGCGCGGTCTCGTCAAGGTCACCGCAAACCCTGCCGACGGCCGCGCCCGGCTAATGACTCTGACGGCAAGTGGGCGAAGGTTGCTCGTACGCGCCGTTCCGGTATGGAGGAATACCCACGCCGCAATGGAGGCACTTCTGCGCGATGGCGATTCAGACCGCCTCCGGAAAACGTTACGGGCACTCTCCTGACTGTAAGCCGCGATGGGTCGCGTTATCGGACATTTGAATTCGAGTGAACCGGCTAGTCCTCAATACCTTCTAGCCATATCTCAAGTACACTCTGGGCTCATGCTTACCGCCATCACCCGGGCTGTCAGTCCGGCGTTTGTGAACTGCGAATTGTCTTTCATCGCACGCCAGCCGATTGACCTGAAGATTGCCGAAGCGCAGCATCAGGCTTACAAGGAACTTCTTCGCGCGCTGGGAGCCAAGGTTATTTCACTGCCTGCGGAGCCGGATTTGCCGGATTCCCTGTTTGTCGAGGATCCCGCCATCGTTCTGGATGAGCTGGCGGTGATTCTTCCGCTCGGCACCGAATCGCGACGGCGCGAGGCGGCGTCGCTGGCTCGTGCGCTGAAGCCATATCGGAAACTTGCGCACGTGACGCTCCCGGGCACGATGGAGGGCGGCGACATTCTGCGCGTGGGGCGCAAGATCTACGCGGGCCTTTCGCGGCGCACGAATACAGAAGGCATTCGCCAGTTGCGCGAATTGCTCGCGCCTTACGATTACGAAGTGATCGCCGTTCCGGTAACCGGCTGCTTGCATTTGAAGTCGGCGGTCACTTCCCTTGGCCGGAACACGCTGCTTGCTAATTGCGCGTGGTTGGATTCTTCGCTGTTTGCCGACTACGAGTGGATCGAAGTTTCGGCCGCTGAGCCACATGCGGCCAATGCACTGGCTGTCGCCGATAAAATTATTTTCCCCGCGTCGTTTCCTCGCACCAGAGCACGCATCGAAAAGGCGGGATTCAATATCGCGCCCATTGACATCTCCGAACTGCAAAAAGCCGAGTCTGGATTGACGTGCTCGAGTTTGCTCTTCGAGGTAGCCGTATAGAGACAAAGCACAGCCGGGAACATTGGTTGGACCTTTTTGCCTTTCGGTTGGGTGATGGCAGGTCAGGAGCGCGTGGATGATATCGGCGTGCTTCTAGCTATCTTTATACTTATGAGCTATTTAGCGCAATGTTGATTAAATCAGCGAAGCGGCAACCAGATTGCTCCAACCGCTAGCGGCAGGTACTTATCCTTGCGACAACCCGCGCCCAGGTACGTAAAATCTCCACTTTCTGAGAGCCTATTCTTATGGTACATTTTCAGCTGGAATGATGTCTCTCCACACTAAGCGAATGACCTCCCCGTCGACCTCGACCACGTCGATTAGCATTACGACTACGTCGATTACCACTACGTCGACTACCTTCGCTTCCGGTGCGTGGAGAAACTAGAGAGTTAAAAAAGTTTCCAACCCACCGCCAGAAGCGACCCCCAGGCGGTGGGTCTTGTTCCCTTCTCCCACCTCCCGAGGCGCTCCCCGCGGCCAAAATCAGGAGCAGTCATGACTTCCGAGAACGTACAAGAAGACGAACTTAACGGACCCGCCAGAGCCGGACTGACTCCCGCGGGCAGCGCGAGTTTTTTGGTACACGCGCGATGTTCCGGCGATGTCGTGGCTTTCAAGTTTGGGGGCTCGTCGCTGCTAGGGGCCGAACGCATGTTGCACGCCGCGGGTATCGTGCAATCATCGGCGCAATCCGGAAGCGTGGTGGTGATCGTTTCCGCGATGAGGGGCGTTACGGATCATCTGCTCTCCATTGGCAATGCGTTGCTCGAAGGCAAGCTGCCGGCTGCCAGAGAATTCGCCGAAGGTGTCATCAACACGCATCTCGGCGTGCTGCGCGATTTGCAGCTTGCCGAAGAAGACGAGCTGCGGGTGCGGCGCGAAATGCAATTGCTCTGCTCTCTCCTTTTGCACGACGTGAACAGCACACGGCCGAATGCAGGCAACGCAGAATTGCTGGATCGCCTGGCGTCCTATGGCGAGCGGCTAAGCGCCCGCCTGTTTGCCGCGGCGCTCGAGAAATGCGACGTGGTCTCCGTGCCGGTGACGGCTTCGGACTTTGTGCTCACCTGCGATACTTTTCGCGATGCCCGTCCGGACGTGATGGAATCCCGCGAACGTGGGCGCGAAATTCTTCTGCCGCTGCTGGAAGACGGTATTGTGCCGGTGGTCACCGGATTTATCGGAGCGACGCCGGATGGCCGCATCACCACGCTGGGCCGTAATAGCTCCGATTTTTCCGGGGCGATTATTGCGCACGTCGTCGACGCCGACGAGTTGGTGATTTGGACGGACGTCGACGGCATTTTTACCGCCAACCCAAGGGAAAATCAGGAAGCGCAGTTGCTGCATGAATTGAGTTACGACGACGCGCACGCGCTGGCCAAGAGCGGCGCGAAAGTGTTGCACGCCAAAGTGCTGCCGCTCGCCGCGGAAACGGAAATGGTGGTGTGGGTGCGCAACACTTTTAATCCCGCCGCGCGAGGCACGCGCATCGGCCCGCGCGCAGACGTTGTTTCGTCGCACGACGGAGGCCAGTCGTGAGCGCCAACTCCAGCATTAATTCCGGCGCCAATTCTTCCGAGAGCGCACAGCAGTTTCGCACGCTTCCGCCCAACGGCAAGAAATTTAAAGCAGGCGTTCTTGGTGCTACCGGCCTAGTTGGGCAGCGCCTGGTAAGTCTCCTTGCCAATCATCCGTGGTTTGAACTCAGCGAGGTTGCGGCTTCGGAACGCTCCGCCACCAAGCGTTATGCCGATGCGGTGCGCTGGCATCTGGACGCGCCGATTCCCGAAGCGGCGCGCGATCTCACGGTAAAGACCCTCGCACCGTCACTCGACTGCGATTTTGTTTTTTCCGCGCTTGATTCATCGGTGGCCGGGCCCGCGGAAGAAGAGTTTGCCAGCGCGGGCTATCCGGTGGTCAGCAACTCAAAGAATCACCGCATGGCCGCGGATGTGCCGCTGCTGATTCCGGAAGTGAACGCCGCGCATCTGGACGCGATTCCCGTGCAGCAGAAAAATCGCGGCTACGGCAGCGGTTTTATCGTCACCAATCCGAACTGTTCGACGGCGGGTTTGGTGCTGGTGCTCAAGCCGCTTGCGGACGCGTTCGGCTTGGAAAAGGTCTTTGTTGTGACGATGCAGGCCATCTCCGGAGCGGGCTATCCGGGTGTGGCCTCGATGGATATTCAGGCCAACGTGGTCCCGTTTATCAGCGGCGAAGAAGAAAAAATGGAGAGCGAGCCGCAAAAACTGTTGGGCAAATGGGACGGCAAGCGCTTCATTGACGCCGGCCTGGGATTGACCGCGCATTGCAATCGCGTGCCGGTACTGGAAGGGCACACCGAGTGCGTCAGCCTTTCTTTGAAAAAAGTCGCATCGCTCAGCGAAGTTCGCGAAGCACTCAGCAACTTTGAAGTGGACGCCGCGCTGGCAGCTTTGCCATCCGCGATCCGTCATCCCGTGGTGGTGCTGAATGATGAAGCGCGACCGCAACCGCGCCGCGACGTGAACGCCGGCAATGGCATGGCCGCCGTCGTCGGCCGCGTGCGCGCATGCCCTATCCTGGACGTCAAACTAACTTTGCTTTCGCACAATCTGGTGCGCGGCGCCGCCGGAGCCGCCCTGCTCAACGCCGAATTACTAGCCGCGCGCGGTTTTTTTCCGCGTCGCGTCAACGTCGGCCAAGAACAGCAACTGGCCGAGCCGGTCGCGCGCTGACCACGGCTCTGCACTTAGGCGACGGTCACTTACACGATGGTGGTTGCGAATTCGCGGGCTGCGGCATAGCGTTCGAGCAGCGAAACCAGTCGCTCAGTCCAGGTGGTGAGCGTTTCGCTTCCGCCAAACGACACAATGATGGCCAGCACCTTCGTGGTCTCCGCCGTAACCATGGTGCGTTCGGAATCGCTGGTCGCACTGCCGTGCGGACCATCCGCATCGGTAAAGAGTGGAAGGCCTTCCAAATTCAAATCGTATTTCCCGATGCCCTTATAGGTTTCGCCCGGCCGCCCCGCACGAAAAACGATGTCGCCACGCACGTGCACCAGATCGTAC
>JBEKVU010000114.1:0-10105 GCA_049513775.1 Candidatus Acidiferrum sp. | reverse complement strand
ATCGTCTCGGCAACCTTTTCTAATTCAAGCGTGTGGAGTTTCGACCCGAATGAGTTTCAACCCGAAATCAATATAGCTTCTCAGAGCTGGGCTTAGCCGATTCAAGCTTCACGGATTCAAGCTTGGCGAATTCGGATTTGGCGGCGACGAATACTGGGATGTCGGGGTCCGCATCCTTCCATAAAGTTAAGAATTCCTGATAAGCGGCTTTGGCTTTTTCGGTGTCGCTTTGCAAAGCATGCGCGCGGGCGATGCCGAGATGCGCGAGCGCTCCGGTTTCACATGAGCCGACCAGGCCGCGATGGTCCAAAATTTTCTGGAATTCGGCGGCGGCAGCGACACCATCTTTCAGGGCCAGATAGGCTTCGCCGCGAACGTAAGCGGGATAAACGCAGCCACCCAATGAGGCGCCGGTCAACTCATACGGCGTCGCGGCCTGCAGGAGCTCGATGCTCTTCCCGGGATTCTTGCGCGAAAGTTCAATTTGTGCCTGGACGGTCGGCAACACCACCGATTGCACCAAGGTGCCGTGCGGGAAGCGGGCGGAAAGCTCATCCAAGACGGTCTGAGCATGCGATTCCTCGCCGGACCAGGCCAATGCGAGAGCAGCGATTCCGCCGCGATCCTGCCCCAGAACGGACCATCCGAGGGAGGCAAGAGCGGCTTGGCGGGCGACGGAGAAATTGCCGAATGCGGCCTCTACTAATGCCGCTTTCAGCCGGCGGTACTCCGCGCTGGTTTTCTGACCGGCGTGTTCAGCGGATGCGATGGCTCGTTCGATCAGTTCGCGTGACTTTCGAAGATGGCCGGAATAAGCCTCCACCGCGGACTCGAGTGAAAGGAATTTAGAAATAGTTTCGGGATTCGCTTCAGACCACGCGACCTGTTCGGACATTCCGCGCTGGTCTCCCGCCTGGAAAGCCAGAGCGAAAAGGAGATAGTGGAGCTGCTCGGCATCCAGTTTGCGATCGAGGGCCGCCTGGATGGTGGCGCGAGCCTCGGGAAATCGATTCAACTCGACAAAGCTCACGGCCAGGTTGACATAGGCAATCACGTCATTCGGAGACTGCTCGAGGGATTTGCGATTGAGATCGACGGCTAGCTCGTAATTTCCGGAATTGTTGTAGGCATTGGCGAGATTTCCGAGCGCGGCACGTTCTCGCGGATAACTGCCAAGCCATTCGCGGAACACGCGGGTGGCACTTTCCAGATCACCGGTGACGTGCTGGTGGTACATGGATTCGATATCAAACGCTTCTCTTTCACTGGCGTGAGCGCGCAAGGAATAGGCTTTCGCAAAGAGATCGTCAGCCTTCTCGCTTTCCCCGGTGTTGGTGTACATCTTGCCAAGGCTGAGGTAGGCGCCGGCAAAATTTGGATCGAGTGCGATGGCGTGCTGGAAAAATGGGATGGCGGCGAAGGAGCCCTTTTCGCGAAGAGTTTGGTTGCCAAGACTAAAGGCCTTCAAAGCATCCAAGGAAACCGTGGTGACTTGCGAGAGAGGCACGTCAAGACCACCCACGGTCGATAAAGATTCGCCCAACTTGCCCCGGAGTTGCGTGGCCGCCTTGCCAAGCGCGTCGAGAACTTTTTCTTTGTTTGCGGCGGTGACCTGTTCCTGCGCCAGAGTGTCGCCATTGAGGCAATTGATGGCCTTGAGGCCGACTACGTATTCACTGCCGAGCGGGGCGATCGAGCCGGCGACCCACGCTTTGCTGTCAGCGCGCTGGCAGACTTCGCGGATGATGTCCGGGGTAAGCGGCGTGTTGGGCGGACGAGTCATTTGCTTGAGCGTGGCGCTTACGCGGCTATCGGAGAGAACATTCAAAAAAGGTGACTGACGGAGAGAGGCGCTGAGCGCCTGCTTCAAAGTGTCGTCGAAGATCGGGTCGCCAGTGGAATTGGAGAAGTCGGCGAGGACGATGGTGTCTTTGTCGGTGAGTTTAGCCTGACGATGAAAGTAGAAATAACCGCCTACGACGCAAGCGGCGAGCAGCAGGACAGAGGCGGCCATCAAGAGCCACGAGGTGCTGTTCCGCGCTAGCGGTTTTGCAAGCGTGCGGGCGGTGGCGGAGATTTTTCCTGATTCCGCGTCGCGCTTGATACGCTGCAGGTCGGTGCGCATTTCGGCGGCGCTTTGGTAGCGGAGGTTGCGGTCTTTCTCAAGCGCTTTGTTGATGATGTGCTCGAGTTCCGGAGCGACGTCCGGGATCACCGTCGAAGGCAAGGCTGGTGTGCGGTTGAGAATGGCGTCGTGAATGATGGCGGAGGTCTGGCCGGAAAATGCCAGGCGGGCGGTGACCATTTGATAGAGGACGGCGCCAAAGGAAAAGAGATCGGTGCGGGCATCGAGTTCTTCGCCGCGAGCCTGCTCTGGCGACATGTAGGCGACGGTGCCCACTACCGCGCCGGGACTGGTCAAGAGCTCCGCGGAGGTGATGGTCGGCGTTTCCAAGAGTCCGGAGGTGGAATTGGTGCGCGTGACTTTGGCCAAACCGAAATCGAGAATTTTGGCTTGCCCGCGCTTGGTGACGAAGAGATTGGCCGGCTTGATGTCTCGATGGATGATGCCTTGCGCGTGGGCGGCGTCCAAAGCGTCGGCAATCTGAATGCCTAAATCGAGAACTTGCGCGGAGGACAGCGATTGATGATCGGTGAGATGCTTTAAGGTTTGGCCATCGAGAAATTCCATGGCGATGAAGGGATGACCGTCGTGCTCGCCAATTTCGTAGATGGTGCAAATGTTTGGATGATTGAGCGCGGAGGCGGCCTGGGCTTCGCGTTCAAAGCGGGTGAGGGTTTGCGGGTCCGCGGCGAAGCCATCGGGGAGGAATTTTAAGGCTACGAAACGGAGGAGCTTGGTGTCCTCGGCTTTGTAGACCACGCCCATTCCGCCACCGCCTAATTTCTCGGTGATGCGGTAGTGCGAGATGGTTTGGCCGATCATCGTGAGCAGGCTCGGTCATCTTAGGTTTGGGGCGGCGGGCAAGTCAACGTGAGGAGTGGTTTGAAAGAGAAGGTGAGAGCAGGATGCGAATCTAAAGATTCGCCACTACAGAGATTGCGGAGACCCGCCGCTACACGATCGCTACAACGCTAATTTGTGGGTGGGTGCATCGAGGTGTTTAAGATGTCTTGGACGTCTACGTTGGTTGCGGCGTGGAAAATATCTAACATTTCTTCGATTTGGAAGGCGCGGTGATTTTGGGCGGACCATGCCAGGAGGGCTTGCAGGGCGTCGCGCAGGTTTTTTTGGTTTGCGGTTTGCGCGCGGATGCGGTCGTCCATGGCGGCGGCCATCAGGGCTCCGCGCGCGAAGACGTTCATTCCGGTGCGAAAATCGCTGGCGTAGAGGAAGGAAGCTTCGCGGGAGAGAACGTCGAGGGGCATTTTGCGCAGGAATGGCGGGGCGGTGTCTACGATTTGGCGGAGTCGGGATAGTTGGCGCGCGCGAAAGTTGGCGGCTTCTTGCGGGGGCATGCCCATGGCGAGGGCTTCGATTGCGGCGTAGCGGGCGAAACCTTCGTTGAACCAGATGGTGTCGATGACCGGAGTCATTTCCCAGATGAACGGTTGATAGCCGATGCCGTAGGCGCGCTTGGGAATCCAACTGTGGGCCATGTGGTGGGCGTAGTTGAAAAGATTTGTGTCGCGGGACTGCTGCGTGGATTGCGCGGTGATGGCGCGGTCGGTGGAGAGGCTGAAGGTGCCGCTGTCGAGGTGCTCCTGGCTGAAGCCGTAGTCGTGATCGGGGAGCGGGCGGAGGAGTTCGAGCTGGACGGTGTAGTGGGGGATAGGCGTGTCGGCGAAATAGTCTTGGATGCGATCGAGGGCTTGGCGCGCTAGTTGGCCGTCGATTTGCAAGTCTTCCGGGCCCTCGGAGTATGCGGCGAAGATTAACGGGATTTTTCCTGGGAAAGTTTGCACGTGCAGACCTGGGCCCATGAGGACTTCGGAATCGGCTAACGCGTAGTAATTTGGGGCGGTCGCTTGTGCTGCGGCGATGGGCGCGGGGATTTGCGGATTTAGCGTGCTGAGGATGGGCCAGGAGGGTGGGGCGGAGATTTGGAGATGGATGCCGCGGTCTTCCTGGCCGTCGATGAAGGCGAAAATAGAGTAGCCGAGGAGTCCCAGGTAGTTGGGGCGGACTTTGGAGGTTTCGACGGAGGAGGCGGTGCGGGCTTCCATGCGCGCGAGATCGATCTGGTATTCGATGCGTTGGAGGGATTGGCCTTTCGCGCCGATGGTCCAGCGCGGGGCGTCTGGGTCGCGCTCGACGGAGAGGGATTTTTCGGCGTTAGAAAATGCTTGGACTTTTTCTACGTAGGAGTCGTAGGGGATTTGCTCGTAGCCGCCGGGATAATTTCTGGGCATGACAATGGAAAGCGGTGTGTTTATTGGTTCTCGGAGGATTAGGGTGATGTGCACTTTGGTGTCGCCGGGGGAGGCGTACTGCACTTGATAGGTTATCGGGAGTTGGGCGCGGAGGTTGTGCGGGAGGCTTAGGAGAATCGATAGGTAAATCAGTGTTCGCATCCCGCCCCCCTCGCTGATTTTGTCGATTTGAGTCTACATTAGAAACAGAACGGCAGAGGAAAACGCGGAGACGCGTAGGAGCCGGAGGAACGGGAACAGTTTTGCGACAGACTGGCATCCCTGACGCCCTGAGGGGCGTTGCCACTGGGCAGGGTCGCTACAAGGCTGGGAGGGGCGTGGTAGACTGCGCAAATGCGAAACATACCTAAGGTGGTCGCGGTGCTCGCGATGGCCCTACTGCTGTTGTGGTCTTACCGTTCTATGGGCGCGAATTCCACGCCGGGAGATACTGGCAATGGGGCTCGCCTGGGCGCTGCGCCGCGGGCGCAGGTTAAAAGTTTGAAGGTGACGATTCTTTCGACGATGCTGGCCGACGATGGCGTTGGGGAGTGGGGATTTGCGGCTCTGGTGGAGGCGGATGGACATCGCGTGCTGGTGGATACCGGGGCGCGACCGCAGACCGTGCTGGGGAATGCGCGGGAGTTGGGTGTGGATCTTTCGAATGTGCACGAGGTGGTGCTGACGCACAACCACGCGGACCACACGGGAGGATTGGTTGCCTTGCGTACGGAGCTGATGAAAACGAATCCGGCGGCCATGTCCGAGGCGCATGTTTCCAAAGGGATTTTCTACAGCCGACAATCGAGCGCCGGAGGCGCCGAAGAAAACACCATGATCGCCACGAAGCAGGAGTACGAGGCGCTTGGCGGAAAATTTATCGAGCACGCGGAGGCGGCGGAGATTTTCCCCGGGGCGTGGCTTACGGGTCCGGTGCCGCGCGTTTTCCCGGAGCGGAATTGGAGCGTGAAGGGGAAAGTTTTGACGCCGGCGGGTTTACTGGAAGATACGATTCCCGAGGATCAGTCGCTGGTACTGAATACGCCGCAGGGATTCGTGGTGATTACCGGATGCGGGCACGCGGGGATTGTGAACATAGTGACGTTTGCGCGGAAGAAGTATCCGCAGGAGCCGGTGCACGCGATTATCGGCGGACTGCATCTTTTTCCGGCGAGCGATACGCAGGTGGATTGGACGGCGGACAAGCTCAAGGAATTTGGCCTGGCGAATCTGATTGGAGCGCACTGCACGGGAATTGAGAGTGTGTATCGCATTCGCGAGCGGGCGGGGCTAACGCGAAAGACGGCGGTGGTGGGCGCGGTAGGGGCGACGTTTGTGTTGGGCGAGGGGATTCATCCTGGGAGATTGGCGCAGTAAACGAGTTCGGTCGGCGCTACTCACAAATCCAAAAAAACTTACTTTAAAGCGCACCCGCTATCCGAGAGACTTGTGTTTGAAATGGCGGACGCCAGTGCTGTATTCGGCAACGATGTGACCGTTTCCGCGAAGCTTGTATTTGTAGGTGGTCAGGCCTTCGATGCCCATGGGACCGCGAGCGTGTAGCTTGCCGTTGCTAATGCCTACCTCGGCGCCCAAGCCGTAGCGATAACCATCTGCGAAACGGGTGGAGGCGTTGTGAAATACGCCGGCGGTGTCGACTTCCTGCAAAAAACGCGCGGCGGCTGATTGATCTTCGGTAACGATACATTCCGTGTGCTTGGAACCGTACTTATGAATGTGCTCCAGCGCGTCTTCGAGCGAATCCACAATTTTTATCGAAAGGATCAGACCGGAATATTCGGTGGACCAATCTTTTTCGGTGGCGGGGATCAGTTTTTCTCCCGGCAGTAACGACAGAACGCGGGAGCAGGCGCGGATTTCCACATCCGCTTTCTTCAATTCCGCGACGACGCTTGGTAGGAAGGTCGGGGCGATATCTTTGTGCACGAGCAGAGTTTCAACCGCATTGCAGGCGGCAGGGTAATCGATCTTGGAGTCGAGCGTGATGGCTACGGCTTTGCTCAGATCCGCGGCGCGATCGACGAAGACGTGACAGACGCCTGCACCATGTCCGAGGACGGGGATTAGACTATTGCGCTCGATGTAGGCGACGAATTCTTTTGACCCACGCGGAATCAGCAAATCCACTTCGTCGCGCAAACGCAGAAGCTCCATCACATCAAAACGAGAGTGCAGCAGCTGGACCGAGTCTTGCGGTACATTCGGAAATGCGTGGAGCGTTTCTCTCCAGATCGCGACGAGCGTTTCGTTGCTCGTTGCGGCTTCCGCGCCACCTTTCAGCAGAACGGCGTTGCCGGACTTGAGCGCTAGCGAAGCGATTTGCGGAACAACATCGGGGCGCGATTCAAAGACGACCGCCAGCACGCCCAGCGGGCAGGATTCTTTGTGCAGGATTAATCCGTCGTCGAGTTCCGTGGCCGCTAGGCGCTTTCCTAGCGGATCGGGCAGGCTCGCGACTTCGCGCACGCGGGCGGCCATTTCGGCGATGCCCTGCTCTTTGATTCGCAGGCGGGAGAATAAGGCTGGAGTCATTTCTCCGGTGGATAGAAGTTTTTGCGCGGCGGCGCAGTCTGCGGCATTGGCGGCCAGAATTCGGTCGCTGTTTTGTTCGAGCGCATCCGCGAGGGCCAGGAGCGTGGCTTGGCGGGCGTCGCCGGAAAGGAGGGGGAGCTTTCGCGATGCTGCGCGGGCAGAACGCGCCAGCGAGGCGACATCTGCAAATATTTTCGTGGCCAGCGTGTTGCTCACGTTTCGCTCTCTAGAAGAACAATATTATCGCGCGTGAAGAGTACGCGCGAGGTGGGCGCGGCTTCGCTGGCACAATTGGCAATGCCGCGCGCGAATTCGTCGCCGTCCACGTTGGCGATGCTTACAACATCCATGGAGGCAAAGGGCTTTTCGACGCGCACAACGCCGGAAGAAAGAAGGCTGGCCTTGCCGCGCGTGATGGCGTGTTGCGCGCCCGCGTCCACGACGATACGGCCACGCACTCCGGCAGCGAAGGCGAGCCAGCGCCGTTTGCCTTTCATGCGGCTCGCGGGGAGAAAAACGGTGCCCTCGGATTCGCCCGCAAAGATCCGGGGAAGCGTTTCTGACCGGCTGCTGTTGGCAATGACGGCTACGCCGCCACATTTCATGGCGATTTCCGCGGCTGCAAGCTTGGTGATCATACCGCCGCGTCCGGATGGCGAAGGGCCGCTGGCAAGGGCGCGAATTTCTGGTGTTACCTTGGAGACGAGCGGGATAATTTGCTGACGACTAGCGGAGCCTGTGCGCTTGTGTTTGGTTGGAGCTTCACCGCTCAAGAGGCCGTCAACATTGGTGAGGAGAATGAGCGCGTCTGCTTCGAGGCCACTCATGACGAGCGCGGCGAGCCGGTCGTTGTCACTGAATGCAGCGGAGCGGCGACTGTCGCCCACGGTTTCGAGCTCCGCGGTCGAGACGGTGTCGTTTTCGTTGACGATGGGCAAAACGCCGAAGCCGATTAATTTTTCCATGGTGCGACGCAGGTTGGAGTAGCGCTGCCAGTTGCTGAAGTCTTCCTCGGTGAGCAGAACTTGGGCGACTTTCACATCGTGCTCGCCGAAGAGGCGTTTGTAGGCTTCCATCAGCAGGCTTTGGCCGACGGCTGCGCAAGCCTGCTTGGTGGCCATGTCTTTCAAGCGCGCGGGGTGGAGGCCGAGCCAACCGCGGCCGAGTCCGACGGCGCCGGACGATACCAAGACGACTTGGCGATGACTGGTTTGCAGAGCGGAGATCGCGCGCACGATTGGTTCGATTCGTTCAAGGGAAAGTTCGCCTTCGGAGCCGGTGACCGTGCTGGTGCCTAGTTTGATGACCACCCGTTTTGCGCTAGGCAAAAGCTCGGTTCGTTGTTGGTCGCCCGGATTTAGAGAGCCGCTCATGGGATTCTTGTCGACCCTTCAAGAGTACGACATTCGCGGCAGTTCCCGAATCGAATTGGGTTCCGGATCGGATGAAAAAGCGTGGGGATGCAAGCTTCGCGCAGAAATGGCGACAACTCGACAACACTTTAAGCTTTTACTGGCTTTTCTTCGAATTTGGTAGCGATACCGGGATTCGAACCCGGATTTCGGCCTTGAGAGGGCCGTGTGCTAACCCTTGCACCATATCGCCACTCTAGCTTTAGGAAGTTTAGCATAGGGGCACGAGGTGATTCACGTTTCGGGAGTGCGTTAGGAAAGCACCCGATTTGGAGCGTTCCCGCAGAGGGGCGACGGGATGATGAAGCGACCGGACTGAAAGTCCGGCACCTACACTACGGCGCCGACACCAACATCGCACGAACGCCGGGAAGGGACTACGGAACAGGACGCGGATTAGTCGACGGAGGGGACACTTAGGTGCTGTTCCGGCATGGGAGGGCGGAGGGAGAAGAATTTGTGGCGGCAGGGATCGCAGCGCAGCGAGGGAAGGCCGAGGAGGCGGCCGAGGAACGCGGACCAGCCGGGGACGTGCTCGGGAGCAATGCGCTGCAGGTCGGCGCTGCCGCAAATGCTACAGTGCGCGTAAAGGGAGATGCGAAAAGGGACGGGGCGCGCGTGAAAACGAGATTCGCAGGCTTCGCAGCGCCAAGGCAGAATGTCCGCGCTGCTGAAGAGATAGTCCATCACCGAGCGTCGCTTGGAGCGGCGTATTTTGCTGGACTCGCAAATTGGACAAGTTATCGGCAAGGTTGCGGGCTGTACAACCGCGGTGCACAACTGCGGACAGCATAGGCGAAGTTGGGGGCGTGGGCAAGGGCATGTGGTGTGTCGGTTACGCTACAATCGGGTAGCAGGGCCCGGTAGCAGGGCGAAGATACTTGGGTATCGCGCCGAAGATGCGCATTTGGCGAGCCTCGGCGAAGATGCGAATCTGAAGATTTGCCACTACAGAGGGCCAGCTTGGGACGACGAGAAACGCGGAGCGAGGAGGATAGTTTGCCGGAATATACCGAGGAGCATGCGCGAGCCGGGGTGAAGACGAAATTGCCGGAACTGGAAACGTGGCCGAATCAATTTCCCGGATATGTGATTACCACGCGATATCCGGAGTATTCGTCGATCTGCCCGAAAACCGGGCTGCCGGATTATGGAACGATCACCATTCGCTACATGCCGAAGAAGGATTGCATCGAGCTAAAGGCACTGAAAATGTATTTGCTGGCGTATCGCGACCTGGGAATCTTTTACGAGAACGCAGTGAATAAGATATTGCAGGACATTGTGGAGGCGGTGCGTCCGCAATGGTGCATCGTGCGCGGGGAGTTTACGCCGCGGGGCGGGCTCTCGACGAGCATATTTGCACGCTGGCCGAAGCTCTGGGCAAAGTCGGCAGCGCGAGCCGGCAGCGCAGTAGCGCCCAAGCGTGCCAGAAAGCGAAACACCCGGTAAACGCAGCGTAGACAAGGGCTAGGTTGCAAGCCATAATTTGAATTCGGGTTTAGCGGCGGCGAATCGCGAAAGGTGTTCGCGGATTGCCACGTAGAGCCCTATGCCACAGGAGGGGGAATGAGCATTTCTCCAAACGTACCGAGTCCGCAGGATTCCTATCACTATGAATCGGCCGGAACACCGCGGTGGATCGCGGTGCTATTCGGATTGCTTTTTGCCGCTGTGGCCGTGCTGGGTTACATGGGGCATCAGACGGAATCGAAACTCGAAAGCGATCTCTCAAAGCAGGAAGATCAGAACAAGGTGATTTCCGC
>JBEKVU010000113.1:0-10139 GCA_049513775.1 Candidatus Acidiferrum sp. | reverse complement strand
CCCGCGCGAAGTATCGATGGCCTGCAACATAAACAGATACGCCTGCGTGGGCACCCAATCCTGAATGTACCCATCCGCGATCACTTTGATATCGCCGCGGTCGATGTACTGCTGCAAAACCCTCAGCTGCGCGTCATGCAAGGTTTGCGCTCCTTGGTCATTAGGGGAACCGGCGATCAACACGTAATTCCCTCGCGGCGCCCGTTTCACCAGGAACTCCGCTTGCAACTTGCCAATCTCCACACGATCAAAACTCACATACAAATCGATATCGCTGTTGAGGACCAGCCGGTCGTAGCTGATCACCTTTACGTTCGCCGCCTTCGCGGCCTCTACCATCCGGCCAGCTTTTGCTGTGTCGTGAGGCAGCAAAACCAGCACTTGAATGCCGGTCTGGATCATGTCTTTTACTTGCTTGTATTGCAGATCATCGTCGCCGTGGGCGTCGCTCGAAACCACCCGCGCTCCCAATTCCTTGGCACGCGCTTCGAAAGACTCCAGGTCCGTCTGCCAGCGCTCCCCGTTCATCGCTTCGATCGAAAAGCCTATTCGCAGTGGCTTCGCGTCCTGCGCGCGGGCCACTTCTCCGCCAAGGTTCACGACAAATATAGCCAACAGAATCGGCAGCCCGTGTAGCGTTTTTCGCAACATTTCGCCTCCATTTCGTACCGCTCGCCACTTGTCCCGTGCAAAAATCCATCCTGCCCAAAACGTCGCAACGCGGCATTGGCGCCGTTCGCAATCAGTATGATTTAAGAATTGCCCCTGGTAAGACGAGCGTACACCTGCGCTCGCGCGCACTTCGCCCTCGACGCGACGGCTCGGCGGCCTATCGGTCAACTACTCATCTGCCTATTGCCTTCGACTTGCCTAGCCCGCGCCTCCGCACATACAGCGCGTCCGCCGTGTCCATCATCCAATTTAAACTTAAAGACCCGCCCACTTCTCCGCCCACAGGTGCAGCGGGAGCAGCATCTTCACCAACTCGCTCCCCATTTTCGTCAGCTGATACTCCGCGCGCTCATTCCGGCAAACGATTACCGCCGTACACAGCTCGTTCAGTCGCCGGCTCACCATGGTCGGCGAAATTTCTCCGCAGCGGTCCTGTAGCGCACGAAAACCCAGGCTTTCTCGCCGCAGCTCCCAAAGAATGCGCAGCACCCAGCGGCGCCCCAACAGATCGAGGAGCTTCATGACCGGGCGCCCGGTCCGCGATCCGCGAACAACTTTTTGCACGGTTGACATCACTACACTAAGTGTAGCAACCTTTCTCGCTACACTTAGTGTAGCACTACTTAGCGGAGCACGCGACAGAAAGGTGCCCTTAACCATGCGCATCAAACCTCTCGAACTGCCCCTCGGGCCCGAATCCGCAGCCACGCTGGCCAAATGGATGCCCCCCATTCCCGGCATCGAACCCTTGGCCCTTTTCCGCATCCTGCTCCAGCACCGCGGCCTAAGCGAAGCCCTGCATCCCTTGGCCGCCTTCCAACTCCGCAGAGCCTCCTCGATTGACCTGCGGAGCCGCGAGCTGATCATCAATCGCACCTGCGCTCGCTGCCACTGTGAATACGAATGGGGCGTCCACGTCGGCCTACTCGCCGACCGAGTCGGATTGGAACCGACCATGGTGGCGGCCACAGTAACCGCGCCCGCGTCAGACCCGCGGTGGTCTGAACGCGACCGCTGCCTAATCTCGCTCGTCGACGCCCTTTGCGCTAGCAGCGCGATCAGCGACGGCCTATGGGCCGAGTTGCGCACCCACTGGGATGAACAACAAATCATGGAACTAACCGTTCTAGCCGGTTTCTACCACCTGATCAGCTTCATCGCCAATGTCGCCGAAGCGCCCCTGGAGAGCTGGGCGCCACGCTTTCCATCCAGTCCATCCGAGCCTCGATAGATCACAGCATCCAAAATCGTGCATCGCCCCCAGTCACCGCGCCTGCGCGGCAATTTCCGCAAGCGTGTTACACTCACCAATTCCGTCATGCGCATCCTGGACCGTTATATTGTCCGCGAAGTTTTCCGTCACGCACTCCTCGGACTCATCGTCTTCACCTTCGTCCTGTTCGTTCCGCAAATGGTCCGCCTTATGGAGCTGTTCGTCCGCCACACCGGCAACGGCTCCCAAATCCTGGAGCTGTTCCTCTGTGTTTTCCCCGGCCTGTTCACCTTCACCGTACCCATGGGCATCCTCATCGGCGTGCTTCTCGGCCTCGGCCGCATGTCCGCGGACAGCGAAATCATCGCCCTCACCGCGTTGGGTATCGGCCGCCGCCGCATCCTTCTGCCCGTCGGCGTGCTCGCGCTCACCGGTTTTGCTTTGACCCTGGTCTTCACTCTCTGGCTCGCGCCCATGGCCCTGCGCACCTTGCGGCAAATCGAAACCCAGCTGCTCACCTCGCAAATCTCCTTTCAAGTTCAGCCGCGCGTTTTTGACGAGCGCTTCCCGCACATGGTGCTGTACGTCAACGACGTCTCGGCGAGCGGCCTGCAATGGCATGGCGTCTTTCTCGCGGAAGGCACGGGAGAAAGCGGTTCGCAGCTCACCATGGCCGAAAGCGCTATCGTGGTTGCCGAACCCGACCAGGGAAAGCTCGAGCTGCACATGCGCGGCGGCACCACGCACGAATTCATGCGCAGCGATCCGGACCACTACTCAGTCACGGCCTTCGGGCAAAGCGACCTGCCCATCGAGTTCAGCGGCATCGATACCGGCGAAGAACGCGAACTCAGCAATCCGGAACGCGGCTGGCGAGAACTCTTGCATGCCCGCGGCGCAGGTTGGCGCGAAGCACGGGTGGAATTGCACCGCCGCTTGGCGTTCCCCGTGGCCTGTTTTGTGTTTGCGTTACTGGCCGTGCCCATCGGCGCCCAACCGCGGCGCGGCGGTCGCGCCGCTGGTTCGCTGATTGCCGTGGTGGTGATCGCCGCCTATTACCTGGTATTCATCGTCGGCGCGGGCATGTCGCGCCAGGGCACCGCGCCTCCGGCGCTCGGCATCTGGTTCGCTAACGCACTGTTTGCCGTGGTTGGCCTTTCCCTACTACCCCGTATGGAGCAGTTTCGCGGCGAAAGCGCATGGCTGACGCGCTTTGGGAGATATAAAGCTTGGTTGAAAATCAGAAAGCGGCGCAAAGCCCTGGCGCGCGCCCGCGCCGCCGCCGCGCGCAACGCGCCTGTCGTCCGCGCCAACGGACAAACAATAAACGGCTCGGAGGAATCATTCGCCGCCGCCGGAGGCGCCGAGAGTGGCAGCAGCTTTCCGCGCCTGATGGATATTTACCTTTTGCGCCGCTTCTTTTTCTATTTCGTGCTCTTGACCGCCACGTTCGTCTTTCTCTTCGAGGCCTTCACCTTTTTTGAGTTGCTGGACGATATTGCCCGCCACCGCATTCCCTTCCTCGTGGTGGTTGATTACTTCCGCTATCTCACGCCGTATCTGCTCTACAATCTCGGACCTCTCGCCGCGCTCGTCTCGGTGCTCGTCACTCTCGGCGTGATGAGCAAGAACAACGAAATTGTGGCCATCAAAGCCAGCGGCGTCAGCCTCTACCGCTTAGCCGTGCCGTTGCTGCTCGCGGGCATTCTGCTCGCCACTGCCATGGTCGCTCTCGACGATCTGTATTTGCCCTACGCCAACCAGCGCCAGGACGCCCTGCGCAACCAGATCAAAGGCCGCCCTCCGCAAACCTACAAACGCCCGGAGCGCTGGATTTTCGGCGAATCCTCGAAAATTTATAACTATGACGTCTTTGAGCCATCGCAAAACGTTTTCGGCGGCTTGACCGTCCTCGAACTCGACCCCGCCACCTTCCAGGTGCGCCGCCGCGTCTTTGCCTCGCGCGCGCAATGGTCCGCAACGCAAAAAACCTGGATCCTCGAAGGCGGATGGATACGCGATTTCAGCGATGGCACCATCACCAGCTACGAACCCTTTCGCGTGCGCGATCTCGCGGAACTCACCGAGCCTCCGACATATTTCAATCGCGAATTCCTCCAAGCCTTCCAAATGAGCTGGCGCGACCTGCGCACCTACATCAACGGCCTGCAGCAAGCCGGCTACGACGTCTCCGCGTTGACGGTCCAATGGCACCGCAAGCTAGCCTTCCCCTTAATCGCCCCCATCAGCATGCTGCTGGCAATCCCTTTCGCCTTCTTCGTAGGCACCCGCGGCGCCGTAGGCGGAGTCGCCATCGGCGTCGGCATCGGCATAATTTATTGGTCGCTGGCAGAGTTGCTGCAAGCCATGGGCGGCATCGGCCAGCTCCCCCCGCTGCTGGCAGGCTGGTCCCCAGACATCATCTTCTTCTTCCTGGGCCTCTACTTCTTCCTGAAGATGCCCACATAAATTGTCGCCGTCACCGGTAAGGGTCTTTGCGATTGCGGATTGCCGTAATCTGGATGTTGCTGTCTTCAATTCAAAGAACACGCGGTAAGTCGCCGCAGCGAAGACATAAACCGAGCCGGCGTGGTTGGAGTTTCTTCGCGTCGCCGGTGCGGTCTTTTCGGAAACGGTCGGTGCACTGAAGAATCTGCAGGGGCGGTCGCACGGTCGATGGAGCGCAGATCGCGACGCGATTTCGGAGAGACCACAAAACTGTCATCCGCCGAGGGGCCGGCGGCGGAGTATTTCCTCGGGCGATAACTGCGTTCAATTCCTCCGCAACTGCAAATTCCGGTAGCGGCCTTGTAGCGGCGGGTCTTCCGACCCGTGCTTGCCTTTTGCCATGCGGAATCCCTGCGGCATCCTCACGCAACGAAGGGCCTGCAACGAGTAACCAACTACGTAACACTCTTGGCGCGTGGCCCAAGCAGAATGAACACCTGCGGAAGGTTGTGAACACAGGAACTTATAAAGTCCCTTTGTTTTCGCAATTTTTCGCAAAACCCTAGGGGTAAGGGTGGCCCGCTCACGGTCCAAATGAGCATCTAGGAAATCACCGGATTCAGCTTCTCGGGGTTGATTCCCAGTTCCGCAATGGCCTTATCGATGACCGCTTGCTCGATCTGCCCCTCGAGAAACAACTCGTGCAGCGTGGCCAGCGTAATGAATCTGGCGTCAACCTCAAAGAAGTCCCGCAAAGACGCCCGGCCCTCGCTGCGCCCAAACCCGTCCGTGCCGAGCGTGCACAGCCGCCGCGGCATCCACTTGTCCACCATGCTCGGCAGTGACTTGAGGTAGTCGCTCGCGGCCACCAGCACGCCCGGTGCGCCCGCCAGTTGCTTCGTCAGGAACGGAACGCGCGGCTTCTCGCTCGGGTGCAGGCGGTTCCAGCGCTCGCATTCATTGCCATCCACGTAGAGTTCCTTGTAGCTTGTGACGCTCCAAACATCCGCCGCCACACCATATTTGGTTTCCAGGATTTCCTGCGCGCGCAAAACTTCGTTCAGTATCGCGCCGCTCCCGAACAGCTGCGCGCGAAGCTTCGATTTCTTATTCTCCGATGCGCGGTAGCGATACATGCCGCGCAAAATGCCTTCCTTGATCCTCTCTGGAGGCTGCGGCATCACCGGCATGGCGTACGGCTCGTTCATCACCGTAATGTAGTAAAAAATATTTTCGCCATCCTTGTACATGCGGCGAATGCCGTCCTGAATAATCACGGCTATTTCGTAAGCGAACGCCGGATCGTACGCGCGGAGGTTCGGCACCGGCAGCGCCAGGATGTGGCTGTTGCCATCCTGATGCTGCAAGCCTTCGCCCGAAAGCGTGGTGCGCCCGGATGTTCCGCCGAGCAAGAATCCTCGCACACGCATATCCGCCGCGGCCCAGATGAAATCGGCGATACGCTGAAATCCAAACATTGAATAATAAATAAAAAACGGAATGGTGTTGATGCCGTGTGTGGCGTAAGCCGAGCCCGCGGCAATAAAGCTCGCCACCGACCCTGCCTCCGTAATGCCCTCTTCAAGAATCTGCCCGTCCTGCGCTTCCTTGTAATACATCAGCGTGCTGGCATCCACCGGCTCATACTTTTGCCCGACGCTCGAGTAAATTCCCACCGTCCGGAACAGCGATTCCATGCCGAAGGTGCGCGCTTCATCCGGTACGATCGGCACGATGAGCTTGCCGATCTCCGGATCCTTCAGCATTTTGCGCAGCATACCCACAAACGCCATGGTGGTGGAAACTTCGCGCCCGTCGCTGCCATCAAAAAATTCCTTGAACAGTTCGTCGTGCTCTGCGGCGATGGGCTTGGAGCGCGTGCTGCGCTTCGGCATGTAACCGCCCAGCGATTCGCGGCGCGTCCGCAGATATTGCAGTTCCACGCTGTCTTCGGGCGGCCGGTAGAACGGCACTTCGATGCAATCGTTATCGTTCAGCGGCACCCCGAAGCGCGAGCGGAATTCGCGCAGCTCTTCTTCGTTGAGCTTCTTCTGTTGGTGCGTGACGTTCTTGCCTTCTCCAGCTTCGCCGAGCCCGTACCCTTTGATGGTCCGCGCCAAAATAACCGTCGGTCCACCCTTGAATTCCGTGGCCGCCTTGTATGCCGCATACACTTTGCGCGGATCGTGCCCGCCAAGCCGCAAGCGCCGCAGCGCCTCGTCCGGCAACGGCTCGACCAGCGCCAGCAAGCGCGGATCAGTGCCGAAGAACTGTTCGCGGACGTACGCCCCACTCGACACCACCAGCTTCTGGTACTCGCCATCCACCATTTCGCCCATGCGCTTGACGAGCAAGCCCTCGGTGTCGCGCTCGAGGATGGGGTCCCACTCACTGCCCCACAAGACCTTGATGACATTCCAGCGAGCGCCACGGAACGCGGATTCGAGCTCTTGAATGATTTGGCCGTTGCCGCGCACCGGCCCATCCAGCCGCTGCAAGTTGCAATTGATCACGAAAATTAAATTGTCGAGTTTTTCGCGCGAAGCCAGCGTGATCGCGCCGAGCGATTCCGGCTCGTCGGTTTCGCCGTCGCCGAGAAACGCCCATACCTTGGCATCCGTGCGCGGTTTCAGCCCGCGGTTTTCGAGATACCGATTGAAGCGCGCCTGATAAATCGCCATCAGCGGGCTTAAGCCCATCGAAACTGTCGGAAATTCCCAAAAATCCGGCATCAGCCAAGGGTGCGGATAGGAACTCAGTCCACCACCGGGTTTCAGTTCGCGGCGAAAGTTTTCCAGTTGCTGCGGGCTCAGGCGGCCTTCGACAAATGCGCGGGCATAGATGCCGGGCGACGCGTGGCCCTGAAAATAAACCGTGTCGCCTTCAAACTCCGGCGTGCGCGCACGAAAAAAATGATTGAAGCCAACCTCGTACAACGTCGCAGCAGAAGCATACGTGGAAATGTGCCCGCCGATGTTGTGCTCGACGCGATTCGCGCGCACCACCATAGCCAACGCGTTCCAGCGAATCAGGCTCTTGATTCGGCGCTCCAATTCTTGATCGCCCGGGAAGAGCGGCTCGAGGCGCGCAGGAATGGTGTTTGCATATGGGGTATTCGCGGTAAACGGCAAGTCAATGCCCGCAACGGCTGCGTGGGCACGGAGCCGTTCGAGAATTTCCGCGGCCACCTCCGGGCCGCTGGATTCAAGCACCGAATCGAGCGACTCCAGCCACTCCTGAATTTCCACGTCCTCAATGTTGTGCTGCGACTGGGTATAGGTTTCGTTGTCCATTAGCTTGCTGGTTCCTTCTTCTTGGTTAGGCGCCGACGTACTGCGAAGCGAGCCTCGCGAAAATCTTATGAGAGCTATAAGCAGTTTAGGATACACCGCCGCGCGCATCGATGCACGCACGGTTTAGCAACGGCTCGATGAGCGGGTTTGCGAAGGCAGGATGCGGAAGGCTTTATTTTTGCCCCAACGATAGACGGCGAAGTCGTTATCGAGCGTAAGAATGTCTGAGGTCTCAAATTCATCCGCCAGACGGATCAAACACGCGTCGGCAAGATCGATCTGGCGGTCCCGATACTTGCGAAGGGTCTGTTTGACGGCCCCAGCGTCACGTGACACTTGGAACCGGATTTGGAAGTTTCCTGCCGCCATGTTTTCGATGACAGATTCAGCCGCACCGGCAAGACAGCGCAGCAAAAAAGCAGGCCTCCGCAATCACCGGCTCGCAGGTGATCAGCGGCGCTTGCACCAAGTCAATCGCCTGAGCGCAGGCAAGGTGGCGTTTTTCGCCGCGGTCCAAGAGCGCCATGTGTGACAAGCTCTCCGAGAGGAAGAGTTAGACTCCGACGTTGCAATGAGCATGTTGTATTACAAGTCGTAATCCGCAAGTTCGGTCGGTGATCATCCCCTAAACGTAGCGGCCGATTCTCTGCTGTCTATAATACTCGGCCGCCATCTACCACTAATACGTGCCCAGTAATGAACTTTGCGTTCACGAGGAAGCCAACGGCGTCGGCGATGTCGGCGGGCGTACCGGTGCGTTGCAAAGGGGCGCGGCGGATGAAATCCTGCTGCCATTCCGGAGGATCGCCGGGCATGGTGATGGTGCCGGGGGCGATGGCATTTACGCGGATTTCCGGCGCTAATTCCTTGGCCAGCGCGCGGGTGAACATAATTACGCCAGCCTTCGAGATACAGTGCGGAACGAAGCCTGGCCAGCCCAAAATGCCCCCGATGTCGGCAAAATTGATGATTACGCCGTGCGAAGGTTTCAGCAGTGGCGCGGCGGCTTGGGCGCAGAAAAAGGGTGCCTTTAGATTGGAATTGAGAGAACGATCCCACTCCGCTTCAGTGGTTTGCGCGAATTTCGTTTCAATGAAATTGGCGGCGCAGTTGACCAAAATATCCAGACGGCCGAAATGCTCCTCAGCTTGCGCGAAAAGATTCTTGATTTCGTCAATTTTGGCCAAGTCCGCCGGAATCGCTACCGCCCGCCGGCCCAACTTTTCTATTTCGTCTGCGGTTTCCTGAGCTTCCTTTCGCGACGAGCCATAATGAACGACGATGTCCGCGCCTTCCCCGGCAAGCCGCAAGGCGACCGCGCGGCCTAACCTCTTGGCCGCGCCGGTCACCAGGGCCACACGCGTGGTGTTCGATTCGATATTCGATTTGAGATCGGAAGGTAAATCGCTCATGGGATGCGATTAGTGTACGGCCTGCTAGAATCTGGGGGCGAGGAAAAATTATGAAACTGGATTTGCTGGCCATTGCTGCCCATCCCGACGACGTAGAGCTCACCTGCGGCGGCACGCTGCTAAAGATGGCGCAGCGCGGCTACAAAACCGGGATACTCGATTTAACCGGCGGCGAAATGGGCACGCGCGGTACGCCACAAATTCGCGCCGCGGAAGCCGCAAGGGCTGCCAAAATTCTCGCCGTAAAATGGCGGGGAACCCTGGGCGTACCCGATTCGGACGTGCAGCCAAGTCGCCAGCACAAGCTGCGGCTCGCCGGGATGATTCGCGAGTTGCGACCGAAGACCGTGATACTTCCCTACTGGGAAGCGCGCCATCCGGATCACTATCACGCGTCCACTTTGGGGTATGAAGCTTGTTTCCTGGCTGGCCTAAAGCAGTTGGCGATCGCCGGAGAGCCGTACCGCCCGTTCAAAATCCTGTACACAACCGGGTTTGCCGACGCGCGGCCCACGTTTGTGGTGGATATCACCGCGCAGTACGCCAAGCGGCGTAAGGCCATCCTGACCTACGGTTCACAGTTTCGGCCGACCAAGAATGAGAACAAGGCCAAGGTTTACCTGGGATTAGAACAGCTCGAGGAAGAGATGCACCGGCTGGCGAGCCAATCCGGTCACTGGATCGGGGTGAAATACGGCGAGGCGTTCCTGATGAAGGAATTAGCCAAGGTCGACGACGTGGTGAAAATGGAGGTCCGGTCGATTTAGGGGTTAAGGCCTGAGCCCGAATAGATAACGTCCGCGTATGCAGCGGCTTAGCGGGCTCAGAACTTTTCCTCTTCTTGCGCCGGCGTGAAGCCAGGAATGGTCTGACCTTTGGCGGTGCGCTCCACACGCACCCGGATGAGCGGCTCGGTCTCGGCACCAGACTTGCGCAGCATGGCTACCGTACTCAGCGCCTCGGTGTAGACGCGGGTTACCAGGTAAATCTCGCCGGACTCGTTTTTCTTCCACAGCTGGCCGCTCTGAATCTTGGAGGCGCTCATAGGGAGACTTTGAATGTAGATTGGCATGGCATGAGTGTCAACAGTTGCGCACACTT
>JBEKVU010000112.1:0-16111 GCA_049513775.1 Candidatus Acidiferrum sp. | reverse complement strand
GCGTGCGTTCCGCTGCTGTTTCGGCGTTGTTCTGGCCACCGCGACCTTCTTGACCGTGGCCGTTGCTGTTTCCGCGCAATCAAGTTCGGAGTCGGCCTCGGGAAAAATGGAATCCCAGCCCTCGGGTTCAACCAAGTTCGCCGCCGAGGTGCCGCTGCTTGATTGCGACGGGGTGCCGTGCATTGAGGCGCGTATTGGCGAAGGCAAATCCCTGAAACTCGCGATCGATACGGGCAATGTGTCGTCCGTGCTCGACAAAGACGTCGCTGATGCCGCAGGCCTGAAGCCTACGAAAGCGCTGCCCGCGGGAGCGCCCGCCGGCATGTTCATCACGGTGATTCCCTCCGTGCACATTGGTAGAACGGCGATGGCCGCTTCGGGAGGCAGTAGCGGAGAGGTCACGTTGCGCGAGGTTCCCGCGCTCGGATTGTCGCTAGGCGAAATGATTGGGCAAAAGCAGATGCCCGACGTCGCCGGAACGTTGGCGTATACCGCTTTCAAAGATCGTGTGCTACAGATCGATTTCGTCGCCCACAAGGTGCGCATCTCAGAGCTGCTGTCTAAGCCCGCGGATTGCCCCGGTGTTTGCGATAAGTTCTCCCTGCTCACCTTCGGAAAAAAGGGCCCGGCAATTGTCGTAGCCCAAGGCTTTGCCATTGACGGCAAGCCCGTCACCGCGCAGGTCGATACCATGTATACCGGGACCATGCTCGTGTACACCTCGTCGATCGACAAGGTGGGACTGACCGACGCGGCAAAAACCGAAAAAACGGAAAATTTCCCGTTCACGGATGGCGGGGTGGACATGAAATCAGCGCCAGCGACCAAAGAGAGCTTTCATGACGTGGTGCTCGGGGTCAGCGCGCCCGTCGTGTACTTCCCCACTCCGGATGTGCATGAGCCGGACGGAATGTTCGACGCCACGGTAGGCCTGGGACTGTTTTACGGCGCGGTATTGACGCTGGATTTTCGCAACATGACCATCTCCGTGGCCAAATTATGAAACGTCTAAGGTATCTTTTGCTTTCTCTGCTGCTTTGCGCCGCAAGCGGAAGTGTTTTTCCGCAGAGCCCCGATTGGGACGCGCTCGGCAAACGCTGGTGGTCGCACGTGCAATTTCTTGCCGACGACGCCCTCGAAGGCCGCGACACGGGCAGCCCGGGTTTTCAGAAAGCCGCTGACTACATGGCGGAACAGTTTCAAGCGGCCGGCTTGCAGCCCGCCGGCGTCAACGGTTTTCGCCAGCTCATGGACTTCGACGTGGTGCGGATTGACGAGTCCCGATGCTCTCTCGATTTGGTTCGTGAAGGAAAACCAGAGCCCGTGAAACTAGGGGATGACGCGATTCTCGGCGTGCATCCTCACGCTGCGGAAAATGTCGAAGCCGCCGCGATCTTCGTCGGATACGGCCTGACTGTTCCCGAATTGCATTACGATGACATGGCCGGTCTCGACGTACAGGGCAAAATCGTCGTGTTCGTCGGCGGCGGGCCGTCAGATATGCCCGGCCCCATCAAAGCGCATTACCAATCGAGCGAAGAGCGCCGCCGCGCGCTCGCAAAAGCCGGGGCTATCGGCGTGATCTCCATCCCAAACCCCAAAGCCGCCGAAGTGCCATGGTCGCGCATCGCGGCATCGCGCTTTCAACCGCGCATGGAGTTGCGCGATCCCGGGCGCGACGAGCCGCCGTCTTATCAAGTGAGTATCCTATTCAACTCTGATCGCGCGGAAATGCTCTTCGCCGGCAGTGGCCACACTTTTCAAGAAATCCTCGCCGCACTCAACGCCGACCAGCCGCTGCCGCATTTTCCGTTGGCGGTGAAAATACGCTCCCGCTTGGGCATGACACGCTCGGAAGTAAAATCTGAAAACGTCGTTGGCATGCTACCCGGCAGCCATCCGCAACTGAAGAAAGAATACGTCGTGGTTAGCGCGCATCTCGACCATCTCGGCATCGGCCAGCCTGTCAACGGCGACCGCATTTACAACGGCGCAATGGACGATGCTTCGGGCGATGCCTCGCTGATCGAGGTTGCCCGCGCACTGAAAGGTTCCGCGGTACCCCCCAAGCGCTCGATTCTTTTTCTCTCCGTCACGGGCGAAGAAAAAGGCGAACTGGGTTCGGAATACTTCGCCGCGCATCCTACCGTTTCAGGTCCCATCGTTGCCGATACGAATATGGATATGTACCTCCCGCTGTTCCCGTTGAAGTATCTCGAAGTTCAGGGTCTCGGCGAATCCACTCTCGGCGATGACGTTCGCGCCGTCGCCGAAGCCGCGGGCGTTCAGATACAAGCGGACAAGGAGCCCGAGCACAATCGCTTTATCCGCAGCGATCAGTACAGCTTCATCAAGAAAGGTGTTCCAGCGCTGGCATTCAAATTCGGCTATGTCCCAGGCACACCGGAAGAGAAAATTTTCAAGGCCTGGTATCGCGACCGCTATCACGCTCCCTCGGACGACATAAGCCAACCGGTAGACTTCGCAGCCGCCGCGCAGTTCGACGCCATTTTGGAAAAGCTGATTCTGCGCGTAGCAAACGCCGAGCAGCGCCCCGAGTGGAAGCCCGACAGCTTCTTCCGCCGCTTCGTCCAGTAACCCCAGCCCGCGCGAAGCGCCGCCTCTGTAGGGGCACAAGCATGCTGCGCCCGAGCTGGCCCGGACGCCAACCACGCGCGTCGCTAAACTTCCGCGACCACGTCATCACCCATCATTTGGCATATCGGACGATGCGCGAAGATGCTCCAAAAATCCCAAATGCGCTCGCGTAAGCGACCGCCCCCGCAACACCAACGCCGCAATCGTCCGCGTGGCGGACTCGTCGGCGATACGCACAAAGCGGCACCGTGTCGACCTTTCGACGGCCATCTCCGGAACCAGGCTCACGCCCATCCCCGCACCGACCATGCTCAGCAAGCTGCTGAACTGCCCACTCTCGAAAATGATCTGTGGATTCATCCGCGCTCGATCGCACGCGGCCACCGCGGTATCGCGAAAACAATGTCCGTCGCGCAGCAACAGAAAGGGTTCTGCACGAAGATCCTTGAGCGCAAGAGACCGTCGCGCAGCGAGTTTATGCTTGGCCGGCAGCGCCGCGAAGAGTCGCTCGGTCAGCAGCGGCGAAATCTCGAATTCGTGCCCGCGAATCGGTAACGCCAGTATCGCGATATCGATGGTGCCGGCGCGCAGACGATCGAGCAGCACCGGCGTAATCTCTTCGATCACCGTCAGTCGCGCTTGAGGAAACTTTTTTGAGAACGTCGTGAGGTGGGGCGGCAGGAAGTACGGCGCCACCGTCGGAATTACGCCGATGGTCACCGATCCGCCGAGCGAATCCTTGTGCTCGACGACCTCGCCCCTGGCAGCTTCTAGTTCGCGCAACACGCCGCGCGCCCGCGGAAGAAACGCCTTGCCCAAATCGGTCAGCCGCACGGAACGACCCAGCCGATCGAACAACCGCGCGCCAAGCTCGTCTTCGAGTTTCATAATCTGCTGCGACAAAGATGGTTGCGAGACGTGGGCTTGCTCGGCGGCGCGAGAGAAAGAACCGCTTTCGGCAACGGCGCAGAAGTATCTCAGTTGGTGCAGTTCCATGCGTCTTCCCGGTCAGCAATGGCGCCGGCCGTAAGCGGGAGTCACGCCGAACAACACCGGCGGCCAGGACGGAGCCTGCGGCATTTCCCACGCTCCGTGACATCCCAATCTTAAGCCATAGGCTATGCCTATCCATCGTATCCGAACTATATATTGGAAGTATAGGTCGCCGCAGCTTATGCTTCGCGTGCAGTGGTAATTTTGCGTCAACTGAGGAGCGCACATGTCGGACGAAAAGAAAAAACTATCTGAAGAAAAAGATCTGCACATCGAACGGCCGAAATTCATGACCACGGACTCGGGCCGGCCGGTCGGCGATAACCAGAACTCACTCACCGTCGGCCCCCGAGGCCCGGTGGTCTTCGAAGACTTCCTGCTCTTTGAGAAAATGGCCCACTTCAACCGTGAGCGCATTCCTGAGCGCGTGGTACACGCCAAGGGTTCCGGCGCACACGGCCATTTCGTGGTTACCAAGGACATCACCAAATACACCACCGCAAAACTCTTCAGCAATGTGGGCAAGAAAACTCCCACCTTCATCCGCTTCTCGACCGTCGGCGGCGAAAAGGGTTCCGCGGACACGGAACGCGATCCGCGCGGCTTCGCCCTAAAGTTTTACACCGAAGAAGGCAACTGGGACATGACCGGCAACAACACCCCGGTATTTTTCATCCGCGATCCTCTGAAATTCGGCGACTTCATCCACACGCAAAAGCGCGATCCGCAAACCAATTTAAAGTCTCCAACGATGATGTGGGATTTCTGGTCCCTCTCTCCCGAATCGCTGCACCAGGTAACCATCCTGTTCTCCGATCGCGGCACTCCCGATGGCTACCGTCACATGGACGGTTTCAGCAGCCACACCTTCAGCCTGATCAACGCCAAGAACGAACTCTTCTATTGCAAGTGGCACTTCAAGACCAAGCAAGGCATCAAGAATTTTACCGGGGATAAAGCCAGCGAAATGCGCGGCATTGACCCCGATTACGCCCAGCGCGATCTGTTCGACTCGATCGCCAAGGGCAACTACCCCAAATGGACCGTCTCGGTGCAAATCATGCCGGAAAAAGACGCCGACACGTACCACATCAATCCTTTCGACTTGACCAAGGTCTGGCCGCACAAGGATTATCCGCTCCACGAAGTCGGCGAACTCGAGCTCAACCGCAATCCCGAAAATTACTTTGCAGAAGTCGAGCAAGCCGCCTTCGAGCCACGCAACATCGTTCCCGGCATGGGCTATTCGCCGGACAAAATGCTGCAAGCGCGCCTAATTTCCTATCCCGATGCCCATCGCTACCGTCTCGGCGTCAACTACGAAGTCCTGCCGGTCAACAAGCCGCAGTGTCCCTTCGCTACCTACAATCGCGACGGCGCCATGCGCTTCGACGGCAACTACGGCGCGCAGCCCAACTACGAACCCAACAGCTTCGGTGGCCCAACGCAAGAGCCCGCCTACCGCGAGCGCCCGAAACTGGTCAGCGGCACCGTGGATCGCCACGACCATCGCAGCGACAGCGACTACTTCTCGCAACCCGGCAATCTTTTCCGCCTGATGGACGCCAGCGCCAAGCAGCGCCTCATCGACAACATCGTCGGCAGCCTCGGCAACGGCGTGCCCAAGCGCATTCAGGAGCTGCAGATCCAGCACTTCTACAAAGCCGATCCCGCATACGGAACCGGTGTGGCCAAGGGCCTGGGCCTCGATATCAACGCCGTAGTCGCGAAAAAGCAAGCCAGCGCCGCGGATTGATCTAGAGCGGACATCAGCCAATAAATATGTCTTGAGGCGAGGCCAAGAGCCTCGCCTCTTTTTTTTGCCTGCGTTTTCAGAACTACGGATTGCGCGAGAAAAGCACTACATCGCTGCTAATCGTCCCGCGGGACATCGCGATCTTGCTTCCATCCGGCGACCAGGCGAGACCAAATATGTGTCCCGAAAGAAAGTGCGTGAGTTGCTGAGGCGGCTTGCCCGTTAGCGAAAAAATCCATATATTGGACGCGCCGGAGCGCGAGTCCACATAGCCCAGAGCCTGCTGACCAGGAATCCAACGCCCTTCGCGCAGAATCGCCGCCCGCGGCGGCGGCGAATCCAAATACGTGACAGGCGCACTCCCATCCACAGTAATTTGCCCCACACGTAATTTGTTGCCGGTTTCAATACCCATCATTGCAAACAATAAATGCTTCCCGTCGGGCGCCGCATTAATGCCGATCACGTCGCCTGGGACGAGCGGAGAGTCCGGGCCGCCATCCAGAGACATTTTGCGAAAATCGCCGCCGGCAATCTCTTCGTCCTCACTGACGAAGGCCAGCCATCGCCCCTCCGTCGGGCATTGCGGATAGACTTCGCCGACGCCGTGAGTGAGCTGTACGGTATTTGTCCCGTCCACATCGGTCTTCCACAGATGATTCCCGCCCTGGTTGGACACAAATACGATGGAACGTCCGGAATCGCAAACCACCGGAGAGCTGTGATACTGTTGCCCCGAAATTACTTGGGCACCGCCGCCACCAAGGTCCGCCGCCGAAAGGTCCCAATTTCCCGAGTCGTTCGACGAAAAAATTATCTTTTGCTGCAGGGCGAAGCTTAGCCCGTGCACGCCGTCATTGCGCCCGTGCGTTAGCTGCTTGATATCGTCGGGGTGATCGCTGGGCGCAATCCAGATATTGGTGTTTACGTCGGTTTGCACCGCCACGATGGTCTGCGTTTCGCCAGCCAGGCTGACGCCGTTGTAGTCTTCTAAGTCGTTGGTTACTCGTTCCTTGATTCCGTCCGGGTACGACACATACCAGATCTGCACCGGATCGCCTGCCCGTTCCTGCGCCGTAAGCAGCAAGCCTTTTCCGCTTTGTGTCCATAACAAACTGTGAATCGCCCGCCAGCGAGAAGGCAGATCCGCAATCTGGCGCGTCGCAACATTGAAGCTCTGCAGGTGCGCGCGCAATCCCTGCGGATCCTCCTCGACCCACACCTGAAACGCGATGCTCTTCCCATCGGGCGACCAAGCTGGCGAATAGTGCGGTTCGCCCCAGGTCATTAGAATCTTGCGACCGCTCCCGTCGGAGTTTACCTGCATCAGGCAGGTGCTTTCGCCCTCACAGTGGGTATTGAAGAATGCGATCTTCGTCCCATCCGGAGAAAGCGTGAAGTCTGCCGCCAGGTGTTCTGTTATTTTGCGGGATGCCCCGCCGAGCACCGGGATCACCAAGAGCTGCAGATCGGTCGATTTTTCCGTGCGACCGCTGGAAAAATAAATGAAGTTCCCATCGCCGGAAAACATTGGCGAACTCAGATATGCCTGCGGCGCCGCCGGCACCAATTGTTCCGCGCCGGAAGCTCCCGTCTGGCGTACCCATAGGCTGTCTTGTCCGGAATCGCGCAGCACGTAGGCAACATAGCGGCCGTCGCGAGATATCGCAGTCGCCGCAATATTTCCGCTGGTGGTGAGTCGGGAGATTCGCGCGTTGGTCACCAGCGGCAAGCGATCCAAATCACCCTTACGGAAAAAATGCCGCCATGCGAAAAAGCCGGCGAGCAGCACGATCAGGAAAACACCAAATGCAATCGCCAGGTCTCGCGTCCGATGCGCTGGCGTTCTACCAGTCTCGAGCACGGCCACATGCGATTTCGCGGAGCTACTGTCCCTCCGCAAGCGTTTCAAGTCCGCCTGTAGCTCGCCCGCGGACTGATAGCGCATCTCGCGGTCTTTCTCGAGCGCTTTGGCGATGATGCGCTCGAGCTCCGGCGGTACATCGGGGTTCAATCGCACCGGCGTCACGGGCGTCTGGCGCAGTATCCCGTCATAAACCGCCGACGATGAATTCCCGCGGAACGGCAAAATCCCCGTGGCCATCTCATACAGCACAACGCCAAACGAAAAGAGATCCGTACGCGGATCGAGGGGCTTGCCCAGTACCTGTTCCGGCGACATGTACGCATCCGTGCCCACCGTCGTCCCCGGACTCGTGAGATGTTCGTCGGCAATCGACTTTGTCGCTAGGGTGCGCGTCGCCGTTTCATCGCTCGTCGACTTCACGGTGGACACCTTCGCGAGACCAAAATCCAGAATCTTCGCCTGCCCGCGGTTGGTCACGAAAAGATTTGAGGGCTTGATATCGCGGTGAATGATGCCCTTTTGATGTGCCGCATCCAGCGCGTCCGCCATCTGGATCGCCAGCTCGACCAGCTTTTCCGTCTCGACCGGTTGCCCGTTGATTTCATGCTTCAGGGTGTGGCCCTCAAGCAGCTCCATCACGATGAACGGCCGGCCTTCGTGCGAGTTGATTTCGTGAATCGTGCAAATATTGCCGTGATTGAGCGCCGACGCAGCGCGAGCTTCGCGCTGAAACCGCTCCAGCGCAAGCGCGCTGGCCGTCAAGACCTCGGGCAGAAATTTTAGCGCGACGTGCCGGCCAAGATCGGTGTCTTCCGCCTCATAGACCACACCCATCCCTCCTCCTCCGAGTGTGCGGAGGATGCGGTAATGGGAAACAACAATTCCCACCATGGATGGAATTTCAGGCAAATTTGTTCTCAAGCCAAAGACGCGGACAGGGGAGATACACCTCCGGCGCCGCGCCTTCGATCACGATTCGACTGGGCGGAAAAGTATTGTCTGCCCAAGTCCCCAAGTCAACCAACGGGGAGTCCAGCGCACGCAATCGTCAGGCGACCAAAGTGCCAAAAGAAATGAGCGGAGCGCGCGCTCGCCCTTCGCAATCGTTTAGAATGACACGGCCATGGCGAAACTGACGTTTCTCGGAGCAGCAGGCTCCGTCACCGGCTCAAAATATCTCGTGGAAGCGGCCGGCAAGCGCCTACTGCTCGATTGCGGAATTTTTCAAGGCTCGCCCGAACTGAGCGATCGCAACTACGCGCCGCTCTCGATCGATCCGAAAACCATCGACTACCTGGTGCTCACCCACGCCCACCTCGATCACACCGGCTGGCTGCCGTGCCTCGTGAAAGCCGGATATAAAGGCCCGATCTATGGCAATCCAGCAACCATCGATCTCACCACGATCCTGCTGAAAGATTCCGCGCACATTCAGGCAGAAGATACGCTTCACGCGCAAAAGCACGGCTACAGTCGCCACGCCGAGCCGCGCCCGCTGTACGTCAGCGAAGACATCGATCCGGTCTTGAAACTCCTAAGGCCCGCACCGCGCACCGGTCCGTTCACTGTCAGCCCCGAATTTCAATTCGTGGCCTACGACGCCGGGCACATCCTTGGCTCGACAAGCCTCGTTCTCACCGTTATCGAAGCCGGCAAGAAAACCGTCGTCATCTTCTCAGGCGATATCGGGCGCTACGACCAGGTCATTCTGAAGGATCCCACTACGCCACCTGTCCAGGCAGACGTGCTCCTCTCTGAATCCACCTACGGCGACCGCGACCATCAGCCGGGCGATCCGGCCACGGAAATTGCCTCGGTAGTAAACCGCGTCGCGCAACGTGGCGGTTCAATCGTAATTCCCGCGTTCGCCATCGGCCGCACGCAGACCTTTATGTATTACCTTCGCCAACTGGAAAACGCCAACAAAATTCCCCGGCTTCCCGTCTACATCGATAGCCCCATGGCCCTAAGCGCCACGGATTTGTACTTGAAGTACTCCGCCGACCACGATTCCGAATTCCGCCGACTCGAAGCCGTTAATCATGACAAGGGCGATCCCCTGAGCGTGCACGAATTTCACCTCACGCGCACCGTACAGGAATCCAAAGCCATCAATCAGGTCAAGAAGCCCTGCATTATCGTTTCGGCCAGCGGTATGGCCAGCGGTGGACGCGTCTTGCATCACCTCGAGCAACGTTTGCCAGACGCCCGCAACGCGGTGCTCCTTGCGGGCTTCCAGGCAGAGGGTTCGCGGGGGCGGGCCCTTCAGGACGGCGCCAAGTCCCTTCGCCTGTACGGACACGCCGTAGCGGTAAACGCGGAGATCGTTTCGATGGGCCAGCTTTCCGCGCACGCCGGCCAGGCCGAACTGCTGCGGTGGCTCCGTGCCTTACCCGCCGCCCCCAAACAAACCTACCTCACCCACGGCGAGCCACAGGCCGCGCGAGCGCTGCAAGCCGCTATTTCAGACCAATTACGCTGGAAGGTGGATGTGGCGGAGTATCTGCAAACCGTGGAATTACCCTAAAAAAAACGACCTTGAAACTATTTTCCGCATCCCGGAAACATTTGGCCGGGTGATTTCGTCTATACCGGCAAGACCACTCGTGGGGGCGGCGGACGAACTGCCAACCGGCAACCGAGAATTCGTCTACTGCCCCCGAAATTTACAACAAAACGCTGTGGCGCGATTCTCCTCCGAATGGCCTATCAATTTCAAGTACCACCTCGGAAATATTCATGCATGGTTTGAGCTAAATTTAGAAGCTGATTCGCGTTCCTCGATTTTTGGTTGGCTCCCCTCACATGAGCCTCAGAAAAGGGGAGCCAAATCATCCCTAAGGGCAGCGACCGCAACGGGCCTCGCCCACCCCCGCTTACTGCACGGTTAGCGTCACGGCTGTAGAGTGCGACAAACTCGCCGACGATGAGTTATATCCGCAGCCTCCAACCGCCATCGCCGCTCCGAGCGCCAGACACAGCGCGAACGCCATGGCGAAGCTGCGCACCAAGCCACCCCGCCCGGTAGGCCAATTGCGCCCTCTTTGTGCCAAAACCAGTCCGAGCAACCCGAACGCAGACATCGTGCCCCAAAAAATGGAACCCATGCCGCGCATCACTTGCGGGTTATAACCCACTGGCTTGGTCGAAATCGTCAGTGTGGAAGTCGCCGACGCTCCGGCCTGTGGATTTACCGAACTCGGTGAGAATGCGCAAGTCGTCAGCGTCGGCAATCCGGAGCAAGAGAACGTCGTCGCCGCAGCAAATCCATCAAGACTTCCGACGGTCACGGTAATGGTCGCCGATTGCCCCGGCGACACCGTCGTGGTGCCCGGTGAAGCCATGATCGAAAAGTCCGCCGTCGCCGGTGGCGGAGTGGCATTCGCGGTCAACGTGGCAAACAGGCCGTGCATCTCATCGGTCAGCCCCGCCGTGAAATACAGCGTGCTAGGATCTCCAGTTCCGCCGGCCCCAAACACCATATCCCAGAGCGACAAGTTCACGATCGCTTGCCCATTGGCGTCCTGCAGCTGCCCAACCAGGTTGCCGCTGGCAAGATCAAACGCATTGATCGTGCCGTCGCCAAAATTTCCCACCAGCAAATCGCCTCCGAACGCCCCAAAACCCGCCGGAGCCATCACCGCGCCCCACGGCGAATTGAGGTTTCCGTTCGACGCCACGCGGCGCACAAAGTTCCCGTTCAAATCAAACAAGCTGACGAATCCGTTCCCCGGCGCGTTTACCGGATCATGTTTGGCGGCATTCTGCATCGCGTAGGTGACCACCACCTGGCTGCCAATCAGGTGCACGCCAAAAGGTGCAAAGCCGGCTGGCAATGTTGGGTCCGTGAAATTTCCCGCCAACTGCGCGAGCTTGAAATTCACGTCATACACTTCCAGCCCCGGCGCACGAAAATTCGCCGCCAGCAAGAATGACCCGGTGGAATTTGTGATGATGGCCAATCCCTTATAAACCGCTCCCGCGCCGCCCATGGAATTGTCCACCGCCAACGCCGCGTTCGTGCCGCTGCCATTCCATCCCGAAATTGTTCCGTCTTCAGTATCGAAAAGGAACTGGCTCGGCCCGGTCACGCCTCCGGAAGTAACCTGAAATCCTTGCGTGGTGTTCGCTACCGTACCGGACGGCGCGGCAACCGCTGCAACCCCATTCGGCGGCGGAATCGTCACCACCAGGTTTTGAATATTCCCCTGAGCGTCATACAGCGTCGAGACTCCGCTATTGTTGTCGGCAATCCAAAACGCTCCTCCAGGAAAAAAGGATATTCCCCAGGGATTACTCAAATTGGGATCAGTAACCCGGGCTGCCCCAGCGGTATCCGATACCAGATTCGTCTGCGTATAGCTGTTCGTCTGCGCGTAAACCGTGCCGGCCGAACTCAGTAGAAGCATGGTTAGTCCTAAGGCTACTCGTGAAGGCAATCGAGACATTTTTTCGCTCCGATGGAATTTTCCAGCCGCCTCGCTAGCGGCTTGTGGCTTTAACCCACTGGCTCGTTCGCCGGGCAATCGGCAAGCCTTGGCGCCGCGCGTCGAGCACTTCGTCATGCTAGAGATGGCGCGGAGAACGGTTGTCATCATGGAGTAATACTTGCGGCGGGAAATGCGCGACGAACGGGACAAATACTTTACAAGCCTGGCAAGACGGGATGAAGCGCAGGAAAAGAAACCGATTCCTGGTCAGATCGTTTTAGGAATTCGTTGGTCTTGATTTTAAGAGGGAGCAGCGACTGGCCGCGGAAGCTTGGCGAAACGTGCTTCCGCCGCGGCCAGCGTCTCTTCTTTCTTGCAAAATGTAAAACGTACCTGCGCAGCCCCATCCTGCGCATGATTGTAAAAGCTAGAACCCGGCACGCACGCCACCCCAATCTCCTGCACCAGGTACTTGGCAAACGCCACGTCACGCGATGGCGCGGCAAACCGCGGGTCATCGTGTGGAAAATCAAAGCGCGCAATATCCGTCATGATGTAGTACGCCCCGCGCGGCTTGAACACGATAAATCCAGCCGCCGTAAGAATCTTCAGCAGGCGTTCACGTTTGACCGCGTACGTTTCAGACAGTTTGTCGTAATAACTCTGCGAAAATTTTAGCGCCGCCGCGCCCGCCTGCTGCAGCGGTGCCGCTGCGCCCACGGTGAGAAAATCATGCACTTTGCGAATCGATTGCGTAGCCTCAGCCGGCGCGATCGCCCATCCCACTCGCCACCCCGTAACGCTATACGTCTTCGACAACCCGTTGATCACGATGGTGCGCTCGCGCATCCCCTCGATCTGCGCCATCGAGATATGCGTCGTCCCGTCATACAGAATGTGCTCGTAAATCTCATCCGTAATGCAAAACGCATTCCATCGCACGCACAAATCACGAATGAATTCGAGTTCCTCGCGCGTAAAAACTTTCCCAGTCGGATTATTCGGTGTGTTTAGAATAATCGCCTTCGTCCGCTCGTTAAACGCCGCCGCCAGATCCCCCGCGTCGTACATCCACTCTGAAGCCGCATCCTTCGGCGGCTGCATCCGCACAAACCGCGGCGTCGCCCCGCTCAAAATCGCGTCCGGCCCGTAATTTTCATAAAACGGCTCGAACACCACGATCTCATCGCCCGGATTGATAATCGCCATCATCGCGGACATCATCGCTTCCGTCGACCCGCAGCAAATGGTAATTTCCCGCTCGGGATCCACAAGCACGTTCTGCGTCCGCGCAAACTTTTCGACGATCGCGTCGCGCAGCGGTTTCGCGCCCCACGTAATCGCATACTGGTTTATGTCGTCCCTAATCGCCTGCCGCGCCGCTTCTTTAATTTCCGCCGGCGCCGCAAAATCCGGAAACCCCTGCGACAGGTTCACCGCATTGTGTTTCTGTGCCAGCCGCGTCATTTCCCGAATCACCGATTCGGTGAATTGCTCGGCCTTCGCGGACAGCATCCGTCGAGCCGCTTGCGTGATGGAAGAATCAGTGAGAGCCATTTAAGTATTTTGCAATAACCCCGCTCCGTTTACCGAACAAAGTTTTCCGCCCAAAGTGACCAGAGTGGTCGGGTAAAGTTTCGCGTGCAACCAGCGCCGTTAGCGGTACAATCACTTCCCCGGGCTTACCTCTGCCAATTGCATCCAGGAGACTCCGATGCCCATCAGTGAATTGCTGCTCCGCGAATTTGATGCGGAAATGCCCAACACGCGAAAAACCCTGCAACGCGTTCCGGCCGACAAATGGGACTGGAAGCCCCACACCAAATCCGGAACCCTAGGCTGGCTGGCCGGTCACGTCGCTACCCTTCCGCGCTTCACCCTCACCACGTTGCAAACCCCCGAATTTGAAATCGCGGGCGCAAAATTCCCCCAGCCAAAAGACGCCGCCGAATTACTCGACGTCTTCGACAACCTCAGCAAGCAAGCGCGCTCAGCCATCGCCGCCGTCAGCGACGCTCAACTCGCCGAAACCTGGACCCTCAAGTGGAACGGCAACGTAATTTTCGCGCATCCGCGCTACGACGTCCTGCGCATCCACTGCTTCAATCACCTCATCCACCATCGCGCGCAACTCACCGGCTATTTCCGCGCGCTCGACGTCCCGCTCCCGGCCCTCTACGGTCCCAGCGCCGACGAGCAATAACCTGCAGAAATGGGTAGCCCAGGCAAGAGTGCCTCGGCTACCAGCGCCGCGACCCCGCCCTGCCCGGCGCATCAAATAGTGGTACATAATTGTTTCTGGAGACCATCATGGAAACACCCGTAATCCTCAGCGCCGTCCGCACCCCAGTAGGCAAATTCCAGGGCGCCCTCGCCGGCTTCTCCGCGACCGAACTCGGCGCTAAAGCCATCGCCGAAGCCACTCGCCGCGCCGGCCTCGACGGCCACCAGATCGACGAAGCCATTATGGGCAACGTCGTCCAAGCCGGCCTCGGCCAAAACCCCGCGCGCCAAGCCGCCCTCAAAGGTGGCTGCGACCCCAAAGTCGCCGCGCTGACCATTAATAAAGTCTGCGGCTCCGGTCTGAAAGCCGTAGCCCTGGGCGCCCAAGCGGTACAACTCGGCGAATCCGAAGTCGTCGTCGCAGGGGGCATGGAGTCCATGTCCAACTGCCCCTATCTTCTCCCGCAAGCGCGCACCGGCTACCGCCTCGGCGACGGCAAACTCGTCGACTCCATGATCCACGATGGCCTTTGGGATAAGTTCGAAGACTTCCACATGGGCATGACCGGCGAACTCGTCGCCGAAAAATACGGCATCACCCGCGAAGAACAAGATCGCTTCTCCTACGAGAGCCACCAAAAAGCCGTCCGTGCCCGCAAATCCTGTTTCTTCGAAGCGCAAATTCTGCCCATCGAAGTCCCGCAAAAAAAGGGCGAGCCGCTCGTAGTCCGCTACGATGAATCCCCGCGCGAAGACACTTCCATCGAAGCTCTCGCCAAATTAAAGCCCGCCTTCAAAAAAGACGGCACCGTCACCGCGGGCAACGCTCCCGGCACCAACGACGGTGCGGCAGCGCTAATCGTCGCCAGCGAACGCCAGGCCCAATCTCTCGGCAAAACGCCCATCGCCCGCATCGTCGCCCAAGCCGTCAGCGGGGTCGAGCCCAAGTGGGTCATGATGGCTCCCGTCGACGCCGTCGAAAAACTCTTGAAGAAAACCGGCTGGGACCGCGATAAAGACCTTGACCTCGTCGAACTCAACGAAGCCTTTGCCGTAGCCGCCATCGCCGTAACCCGCCAGCTCAAACTAGATCCCGAAAAAGTAAACGTAAACGGGGGCGCCGTAGCCATCGGCCACCCCATCGGCGCCTCCGGCGCGCGCATCCTGGTAACGCTGCTCTACGAATTGCAGCGCCGCAACCTAAAACGCGGCATCGCCGCCCTCTGCCTAGGAGGCGGCAACGCCGTAGCCCTAGCCGTCGAGCGCTACTAAGCGGTGTGCTAGCTCGCCACTTGCCCTTCCTTCACCAAGGCAGTTCCCGCGCCCCCGCCCCGCGGCAAACCATTCCCGCAATACGGGCAAAACTTGTCCGTATCGCTAACCTCCTGCCGGCAATGCGGGCACGAAGGGTGCAAATTCGTATCGCAGTTCGGGCAATAGTTAAATCGCGCTCCAACGGTCGTCGCGCATTGCGGGCACGCATACGGCAGCGGCTCGCGAAAGAAAAAATACAGCAGAAACCCAATCGCCAGGTACGCCGGAGACAGCACCAGAATCAACATCAGCCACAGTCTCGCATGCATCCCGCGCCGTTTTGCATCGCGAAACACGTAGCCCACCATCAGCAAGTACGCCGACAACGGAATCGCCATCAAACTAATCACGCCGGCCAGGGCGAGCGACGCCAGCACCGGAGCATTCCGTAACTCGTACGGCCAGATCTGATGGTGAGGGTCCGCCGTAACCCGGCCCGTACTGCTGTACAGCACGAAACTGTGCCCCAGATTCACAAACGTCCCAATCGCGATCGCCAGCAAATACAGCACCACCACGGTAACCACCAGCCATCGCGGCACGATGCGAAACTCCTCGCCAAGGCTGCTCCGTTCGCGCTTCCGCCGAAGGCGGTTTAGCCGCATCCGTTCGCTAAACGATTGACTCACCCGATTCTGATAATCAGCCATACGCTCCTCGATTCACTACGCAAAACGCTCAGTCCCGCCGTTAATGTTGCCGTTGTAGCAGCCGAGCAACCCTCACCCGCGCTGCGCCCCGCCGCGAAACGTCCGCCGCGAACCATCCGCCAGCAAAATCCCCCCGGCAATCAATGCCGGAATCAGCCACCACAATCCAAATCCCAATTCCCACGCCAATTTCGGCACGTGCAGCCGCGCCCCCATCCACGAAAACAATTGCCAAACATACGGCGACGTGGCGATGCCCAGCGCCCACGAAACACCCGCA
>JBEKVU010000111.1:0-11022 GCA_049513775.1 Candidatus Acidiferrum sp. | reverse complement strand
GATCGTTATTGGGATCGACAGGCTGGCCATTGTTCGCAAATAAATCGTCGGCGCTTGAAAAACCAACGCCGCTGCTGCTTGATCCAAAGCCGCTATTTGACGAACCAAAGCTACTGCTCGACGAACCGAAACTACCGCTGCTGGATGAACCAAAGCTGCTATTTGACGAGCCAAAACCGCTGCTGGACGAACCAAAGCCGCTGCTACCCGACGATCCGAACCCACTCGAACCCGGCAAGGACGGGGCCTGACCACTGGCGCCCGCAACCGCCGCGGCCGAAGTACCCAAGCCGCCCGCTGCCTGCCCTGCGGTCAAGGGATCTGGCGGCTTCAGGCTTCCAATCAGCTGCCCGGCAGGACCGACGTAAATCAGCCGCCACGTACCATCTTCTTTATTCATGGGATCCTTGTAGGCTTGCCGCATGAAGTGGATGGAGCCGGTCTTCGGCTTGGTCAAATCGTCGAGACTGGTGGGAAAATGGCCCAGCTTGGTGTTGTATAGTCTCACGGCGCGCGCATATTGTTTGCCGCGCCAGATCATTTCCTGTTCCCGCTCGCGGCGCCCGTTGGTGAGAATATTTGGCAAGACTGTCATGGCGGAAGCCGCCAGAAGAGCGACTGAAAACATGATCACCAGTAGCGCGTAGCCGCGCTCCGCGCAACGGGCCAATGGAATGGTGCCCGGCATCATCATGCGGCTGGAGACCCTACCGTCTTGTCAGCGTCCAAGGATTTCGTGTTGCGCAATCCGGTGGAAATATCCTGAAATTCGAGGTTGCCGTTGTTTACCTGCAGGATGCGGTAGCGGCCGAGAAGGGTGTCGCCTTCGCCGACCACCAGGACTTCTCCATCAACAGTTAGAAACGCGCGGCGCGCGGTGCCATTCGGAACTGTGCCGTAGCCAAAGAAACTTACGTTGCCCGGCCAGGTCGGTGGCACGGGAGGCGGCTCCCGCCGAGGGCCGACGAAGGAATGAAGCCGCTGGGTACTAGCTTGCACCAACGCAGGATTCGCCACCACCGGCTCGGCTTGGAGACTAAAGGGATTTCTCCCGCCGCCCTTGTACTCGGTCTTTTGCGCTTTGTGCAAAATATCCCAATGCAAGGCGGGATTGTCCACAGGCAGCGGTTGATAGGTATGGGCCAAGAAATGCGAATCGGGGATCCCGGGAAGCGGTTTTTCGCTCTGGAGATACCAGACCAGCGCGGCCAGCAGCACCAGCGCGGCGAGCGCGGCGAGTTGTTTTTGCTGTTTCGTCATACCGTCCGGAAATACGTTTTCATATGTAGTTGCACGCGAACCGGGGCATTGCTCGATTTGTTCTGAAGGTCGCCGGCAAGCGCCAAACCATCCACTTCATAAACACTCTCCGAGCGCTGCAAACCGTTTATGAATCGCACCACGCTGGCGTAGTCCCCGTTCACGGTGACATCCATATCCACGACGTCGATATTGCGGTTGGGAATGGACTTTTGTTTGAAAACCAAGTCGTCCACATGCAGGGAGGATTTGGCGGCGATGACCCCAAGCTCCGCGGTCACCGCGGAGTAGCCGGTGCCCTCCGTGCGAAGGCCGCGCTCGAAATTGTCGCAATCTTCCTTGATGTGCGGCAGGTTCTGTTTGATCTGATCCGCGCGCCGGATGTCCGCACGCAGCAGTTCGAGTTGCTGCGTTTCCGCGTTCAACTGTTGCCGCGGCGTGCGCGGCGCAGAAGAAAGTCGCCAGCTGTAAGCTCCCAGAACGAGGTCCGCGCCAATCAGCAGCGTGAGCCCCGTCAGAATCAAGCGTTTGCGAAATTTGAAGTCGCTTTCCATCAGATCCTCGAATACACCAGCGCCAGTTCCAGAGTTTCCTTGTCGCTCTGATTGTTGGCGCTCGGTGTGGTCTTATCGTTCACCAACTTCACGCTGCTAAATTCCTTGGACGATTCGAGGGCGCGGAGAAACTTAAGCTTGGCTTCTTCGCTGCTGGCGCCGACTCGCAGCTTCACCAGGATGCGGCCTTTGTCCTGCACCGGCTCGATATTGAGAACGCGCACGCCGCCCGGCATAATCTGTTCGAGGTCCATGAACATCAGCGTCCAATCGAAGCTGCGCGCATCAATGATGGAATTGTCAAACGCCGCACGATCATGTAGACGCGCATTTTCCGGCAGCGTAAAAAAACGCTCCAGCTCGTTGCGTTCCTGCGCGCTGTCCGCCAACTTTTGCAGGGTGCCGGCGGCTTCCGCACGAAACTCCGCGTCCGCCTCGCGCACGGAATAAACGTGCCAGCCAAGACCCACAAATGTGAGGCTGCCCAGCAACGCGAGAGCTCCTGCGCCGACGATAAAACGGCGGTGCGTCTGCAGCGCGTTGGTGGCGAGATTGAGCCGTACCCTCATTCGTGATTGCTCCGCGAATCTTGGTGCTGCGAAATCTGCAACTGCGCCGGGACTAACGCCCGGCCGCTGCAAGGTCAAATACGACGGCAAGACCCAACCGCTACTAGCTTCGATGCAACATCCAGCCTACGAGTCCCTCCAGCTCGCGATCGGCAAGGGGCTGGCCGTCTGACGGGAAACGCCCGTCTGCCGCGGCCATCTGCATCAGCGAGCGCACCTCGCAATGAAACTCCTCTTCGAGCGGACGAACAAACTCTGAGAGGCGGGCGCCAAGACCGGCAACACGCACCGAGTGAATGCCTTCGTGCCAGGTATCCTGATAGTAGGCCGCCACGGGATAGATTTCTTCAAGCAACATCTCCGGCGTAAGCGCATTATCGCGCGCCGGCAACTCCGTGCATCGATAACCCCGCAAAACGCCTTCGCGCACGATCGCGGTGGTGAGCGAAGAGCCTGAAACGCGGGCCAACAGCGTGGGCTTCTCTTCTTCCAGCAACGCGACCGCGGCGAGGGAAGAGTTCAGGACCACTCCGGGATGCAAACCGGCGCCTTCGGCAAGCGCTTCATACTCGCGAATAATGCGCAGCCGCGCCAGGGCGGTCACGATGTCCACGCCATCCTCTTGCGGCGCCTGGCGCATATAGGAAATCAGCGTTTCATCGGCCTCAAAGGGTACGCTCTTCTTCAGCTTCCAGCGCAGCATGGGAAACGCTTCCTGCGGGGAGCGTGGAAACTGATCGAAATGCTGCAAGAAAACGCGAATCACGGGGTCCGGCAAGATCAATGCGATGGATTCATCCTTAGCGCGCAGATGTGCAAAAACGTTGTTGACCGCGGTTTTCACGATGGGAAGATTGGCAATATTGGTCTCGACGGCCGACGGCAGCAGCGCGCCTTCCGGCAGCTCCTCGACGGCGTAGTCATCAAGAGAGCCGGTGCGCGTCCAACGCGCCCCCGCAACGCGACTCGGGGCAATTTCCAGCGCCAGCGGCGGGTGCGGACTGGCGTCCAGCCAGCGCGTGACCTTGCGCACGAGTTCGCTCTTGTAAATTCCCTGCCGGAATGACGCTGTGGTCGCCGATGCCATGTTTGTCCGAAAAGCTTAATTGGCCAGGGTTTCTTCCACGAACGTGACTTTGTTGATTTCTTTCACGCTCGTCTGACCTTCGCGAATCTTGTTCAAACCGCTCTCACGAAGCGTAATCATGCCCTCTTCGCGCGCTACACGCTTGATTTCCGAAGTTGGCCGTCGATCTACAATCATTTCACGAATGCGGTCGGTGAGGTCCAGCAGTTCGCAGATGGCCGTGCGCCCATGGTAACCCGTACCGGAGCACTCCAGGCATCCGCCGCCTTCGGCGAAGACCACCGAGCCCCAAACCGCCGGATCGAGGCCCGCTTCTTTCAATTCCGCGGCCGTGTACCTCTTGGGCTTTTTGCAATTCACGCAGACCACGCGAACCAGGCGCTGCGCCATAATGCAGTTCAGCGCGGAGACGAAGTTGTATGGCTCGACACCCATGTTGATGAAGCGGCCAATCACGTCGGTAACGTTGTTGGCGTGTACTGTGGTGAACACCAAGTGGCCGGTCAACGCAGATTGAATGGCGATTTGCGCGGTTTCCTGGTCGCGGATTTCGCCGACCATAATTTTGTCCGGATCGTGCCGCAAGATGGACCGCAGACCGCGGGCGAAAGTCAGCCCCTTTTTTTCGTTGACTGGAATCTGCGTAATGCCGCGCAACTGATATTCGACGGGATCCTCAATGGTGATGATTTTGTCTTCGTCAGACTTGATTTCGTTGATGGCGGCGTACAGCGTGGTGGTTTTGCCCGAACCCGTCGGCCCAGTGACCAGCACCATGCCGTAGGGTTCGCGAATGTAGCGGCGAAATTTTTTCATTTCGTCGGCCGAGAAACCCACCACGTCGAGGCTCAGGTTGGTGAACTTTTCCGAAAGCGTTTCCTTGTCGAGCACGCGGAGCACCGCGTCTTCCCCGTGGCTGGCCGGCATGATGGAGACGCGCAGGTCGATGAAGCGGCCCTTGTACTTCACGCGAAACCGGCCGTCTTGAGGGACGCGGCGCTCGGCAATGTCCAAATCGCTGAGCACTTTAATACGCGAGATTAAATTAGAGTGCCATTCCTTGGACATGTTCTGCATGGCGTATTGCAGAACGCCGTCAATGCGGTACTTGACGGCCACTTCGCCGTCGCGCGCTTCGATGTGAATATCCGAAGCGCGGCGTTCGAGCGCCGTGAAGATGATGGTTTCGACCAGGCGGACAACCGGGTTTTGCGCCGTATCTCGCGTCAGGCGATCACCGGAGATGGTTTCGTCGCTCTCGCCATCGTCTTTCGAGACTTGCAGCGTGAACGCTTCGGTGGCCTGCTCCAGCACGCGCTGAGACTGCTCGGTGCGCTTCAGCAGATCTTCAATCTGCCGCGGCGTAGCGACTTTGATGGATAGCTTCTTTCCCAGCAGCAGTGGCAGTTCGTCGCTGAGCAGTACCTGGCTGGGATCCGCGACGGCGATGGACAAGGAATTATTCTGCAATTCCAGCGGCACGAAGTGATAGCGGAACATCAGGTCCGCGGGAATGGTGCGAAAAAGCTCAGGATCGATACGCTGGTCGTTGAGATCCACAAAGGGGCAGCGATAGCGTTGCGCCAACTTGCGCGCCACTTCCCGCTCGTTGATGAGCAGTTCGCCGCCACCCGGTGGTAGATTTTGTTCGGAAGTAGCCATTGGATTCCTTAATTTGATCCCGCCGAAAACGAGAAAATCGGCAAATAGAGGGAAATGAGAATAAAGGCCACCAGCAAGCCCATGAACACCAGCATGATCGGTTCAATCAAGGCAATCATGGTGGAAAGGCGCAGATTTACTTCATCCTCGTAAAACTCGGCGACGCTGGTGAGCATGGCCGCCAGGGCGCCGCTGGATTCGCCAACCTCAATCATATCGAGCGCGAGGTCCGGCATGACCCCTGTGGAGGCCAGCGCTTGATGCAGCGATTCTCCTTCGCGAACCATCTGCGTGCTTGTCGCGACGGTATTGCGCACCAGTTTACTCGTGATGGCGTCGGAGGCGGTGCTGAGTGCCGCTACCAGCGGGGTGCCGCCGGTCAGCAGAGTGGACAAGGTGCGGGAAAATTGCGCCACTTGAAATTTCAACATGGTGTCGCCGATAACCGGGAGCCGAAATTTCATGCGGTCAAAGGCCGCCCCACCCTCTTCCGAGCGCGACCACAAGAAGAGCAAAAAGATGCCGAGGAAGAATGCGGCAACGACGCTCAGCACCACGTAGCGATAGTCCACCGTGATGGCGATGAGCACCTTCGTAGGACCGGGCAGTTCAGTGCCCAGATCTTTGTACAGCAGCGAAAATTTGGGAATAACCACCGTGACCAGGTAGGTGACGATGATGGCGGCCACGCTGATCAGCAGCGTCGGATACACCATCGTGGCAATGATTTTCTTGCGTACCCCCGTGCTCACGCGCTGGTAGGCAATGTAGTACTCCAGCACGCCGGAAAGGTTGCCGCTTTTTTCACCGGCCAGGATGGCCGTGGAATACACCTTGGAAAAAACGCCTGCCTCGTCGACGGCTTCCGACAGGGACTTCCCTTCGCGCACGCGATCGCGAATCTGCGTGACCACCGGGCGGAGCTTGGGCGAGGTGGCGCGCGTCGAGAGCAAATCCAGGGCGCGCAGAATGGGCAAGCCGGCTTTGATCAGCGTATTAAATTGTTGATTAAGTATCAGGAAATCAGAGCCCGAAACCTGCCGCGCGCGCGACCGATTGGTCAGCCCGCTCATCAGGCTGTTGCGGGCTTCCACCGAGTAGACGTACAAACCCCGGTCGGCCATTTTCTGGCGCGCTTCGTCCTTGGTTCCAGCGGCTTCCACGTGCGAAAAAACCCGCCCGTTGGCGTCCGCCACGCGGCAAAGAAATTCCCCCATAGCCCCCAGTTTACCTCAAGTAGGTTGTATGCGGCGGGACCGCGGATGGTTGGCCGTTACTATTCGGAAACGAATCGAGGCCCTCTAGACGCAGGCCCGGAAGAGACGAACAGCTGGGAACACGCGAAAAGGCGCTACTACGGGCGCTAGTTTACCGTTTCGTTTTGCAGCGGTAATTCTCCATTCAAAATCGCCACACCCGCGGGGGGATGAAACTCGAAAGCGGATTCGGCTACCGGTGAATTGAATTGCCAATTCGTAAAGCGAAAATCGAGGCTAATTCCACCTTGATCGCGGACCAGCACGCGTAGCAAATCGCCAGAATCGGGGGCGAGCTCGAAAAACACGGAAGTGTTCTTGGTGTTTGCGTCGGGTGCATCCGCGCCAGTCGCACCGGCGCGCTCTGTCGCAGACTGGTCGGCAGCCCTGACTTGGGACTCGCCACGCAGATGGCAGGCCAGCACCACGTCGCCGGAGTTGACGGGCTTTTCCTGCGCGGCTATCTCCACGTGCGAACAGACGCGCGAAATTTTCATGTCGCCGGCCAGAAGCGCCAGCGGTGTGCGCCAATCAGCGCTGCGCTTGGCCGGCACGCGGGTCACCGTGTGATCTTCAGGGACGTAGAACCATGCGGACTTGCCATCTACGAGAAAGAGATTTTTTTCGGGCGACGCGTACTCCCAGCGCATTTTGCCCGGCCGCCGAAAATAGGCCACCCCTGCTTCGACGCGCATCAGGCGGCCGCTTTCCGTGTAGCGCTCGAGAAAAGTCGCCTGCGTGGTCGTGGCCGAGCGGTACCGCGTTTCAATCAGCGTCACCCAGTGCGCCGCATTAGCAGCGGGCGCGTTTTGCGCCTGCGAGAAACTCACAACAACCGTTGATAAGACCGCGAGAAGTCCGAGAAAATAGCGCTGCATCTCTTTCAGTATAGCAACCCCAGACAGACGGTGCGCCGACGGCTTATTAAGCAAAGGGGCACGGAGCTTGCCATCTCCGCTGCGCCGATGCGCCTCCAATGCATAGACTAGCAGTGCATGCCTACCGTCACTGTATCGGCCGATCCGGTGCCCGAATCCGCCCAACCTGGCGGGGATCTCCCTGCGCGCGCACCACAGCGGAGTCTGCGATGGTCAGACACCACCCTCGTGGCGATTCTATTGCTTGTGGTGTGCGTTTGTTACGGCAATATTTTGCTGAATTCTTTTGTCTACGATGACGGCCAGCAGATTCTGCGCAATCCCTACGTGAAAAGCTGGAAATTTGTGCCGCAGATTTTTGGCACCACGGTGTGGTCCTTCGTCGGCCAGGCGGGAACCACAAACTATTATCGCCCGCTGATGACCTTCAGCTATCTGGTGCTTTGGAAGATTTTCGGGTCCATACCCTTCGGGTTCCACCTGTTCAGTCTGCTAATGCAATGCGCGGTTGTGGTCATGATGTTTTTCGCTGGCCGCCGGCTGTTTCAGGATGACCGCATTGCGTGGTTCGCCGCGTTGCTCTTTGCCGTACATCCAATTCACACCGAAGCCGTTGCATGGATTGCATCGCTTCCGGATCTGGAGGCAGGATTTCTGCTCCTCCTGGGTCTGTGGCTGTTGGCGACTCCGAATCGAGGCGTTGAGAAAGATTGGAAGATCCAGCTTGGCGTGGGGGCGTGCTTTTGCCTGGCGCTACTCTGCAAGGAGCCCGCGCTGATGTTCGTGCCGCTGGCTGTGGCCTTCGAGCATCTGGCGGCCGCCGATCGTGCGCAGACCAGCCTGCGGCAGAAGGTCTTACGCTACGCGCCACTGTGCGTCGCTGGAGTTGCGTATTTGCTGCTCCGCGTGGCCTTGTTTGGCAAGCTCGCGCCCGTGCTGCAACATCCCAAGATCACCTGGCCCGCCGCAATCGATTCGGCGTTCGCGATGATCGTCAAATATACTCAGCTGCTCTTGTGGCCCGCACGATTGTCGGCGTTCCATCCGTTCTATGCCACCACGTCTTTTGCCAATGCCCCCGCGGTCGGCGGGCTTCTCATCGTCATTTTTTGCGTCACGGCGATTCTCTTGTTGCGAAAGAGCGCTCCGGCCGCGGCTTATTCGATTCTGTGGATCGGACTGCTCCTGGGGCCGGTGCTCAACGCGCGCTGGATGGCCGCGAACGTCCTGACGGAGCGTTACCTCTACCTGCCATCCGTGGGATTTTGTTGGCTGGCGGCGTGGGGCTTCGCTCGCCTGTTTGACGCTGCAGCAAAGGCCGGTTCCGAGCGCACTCTAAACGCGGGCCGCATAGCGCTTGTGGGCGTTCTTGGCGCGGTGGTTCTGGCAGGCATGGTAGCCACCGTGCGCCGCAATCGCGATTGGCAGACGGACCTTGTTCTGTACACGCGCACGCTTGCGACGGACCCGGACGCGCACATCATACGCAGCAACCTCGGAAGCGTGTACTACATCTCCGGAGACCTCCAGCGCGCCGGCCAAGAATGGGAACAAGCGCTCGCCGGCAAGCCCGACAACCTCATCACCATGAACGCCTTGGGCATGCTCTATACCAAGGAAGAGCGCTACGCGGAAGCCGACGAGATTTTGCATCGCGCCATGGCCGTCAAGCCCGGCTGGGCCGATCCGCACTTCAATCTTGGTTCACTGCTGGAGGCGCAAGGCGACATGCCGCGGGCACTCGACGAGTTTGCAACTGCGGTTCGCTTCGCACCCTTCAATGCGACGGCGCACTACCTCTACGGCGATGCGCTGCTCAAGGCTCGTCGCTACCCGCAAGCGGAAGCGGAACTAAAACAAGCCGTGGATTTGGCGCCAGACGCCCCGTTTGAGGCGCTTTCCCGGCTCGCGGCGTTGTACCTCGAGACTGGAGAAACCGATCAGGCTTTTACCGTTCTGCGGCAGATGGTCACACAGGATCCTTACGACAGCACCTCGCATTTTGCGCTGGGCCGGATCCTGGAAGCGCGCGGGCAGAAGAAGGAAGCGCTTGAACAGTATCGACAGGGACTCGGCCTCGCGCCCGCGAACGCTGAAGCGCTCGCCGCAGTGCGAAGATTGCAACCCTAGGCTGCATCGCGAAACCGATTGAAATGCGGATCAAACGCGGCAGGCACCACAGACGGACTACACAAGACAAAAGGCCATTGCTATTGCAGGGGCGAACTAGCGGACGTTGCCGGCCCGCCGATGGCATAACGAATCGTCCCCGATTCGTCTGAGAAGAAACCACGACTCCCAGTTACGCCCAAAGTAATGGGGTTAGCGTTCAAGCCGTACTGATCGTTGATGCCCCCTCCTCCGGAGGTCGGCAGGTACGTGAAGTTGTAGCCGGACTTTGAGGGGTTAGCCGAGCCCAATATTTGATCTATGATGTTCGCTCCACCGGTACACTGACCGCTTCCCGGGCCCAAGTCCGCAAGCGACGCAGGATATCCAATGCTGGAACACAAAGAATTGTAGGTAAGAATGCCCGTGGTATACGTGCGCACCGAGCTCACAGCGGACGCTTCGTTTGCCGCCATTTTCGAGCGCAGGAGATTCGGAATGGCGATGGCCGCGATGATCAAAATGATGGCCACGACGATCAACAATTCGATCAAGGAAAACCCGCCCTGGCAGCTTGCGCTGTGTCCTGCTGCGGTCCGGTTTTTTCCTTGGGAAGACATTGCCGTTCTCCTCTCTCTATAAAATTCGGGGGAAGTCTCGTGACTTCCCCCGGCTCATACCTATCACCTACCGCATACCATTGCGAATGCGGTTTGCAGGGCCGAGTTAGCAGACGTCGCGGCCGTGCCGTTCAGCGTGTAGTAAATCACGCCGGACTGGTCCGAACCGAAACCGCGTTGACCGGTGGTGCCGATGTTCGTCGGAGTGGCGCTCGAGATGTACGTTTGCAGCGCTCCGTTCAATGCGGCCGTTCCGCCGACCGAGGTGAAGGCATAGCCGCTCTTCACGCCCAAGGTCAGGACGGGGTCCAGCAAGCAGGCAGCCGCAGGTGTCCCGGTGGCGCCGGCGTTGCACGCGCCCGCCGCTCCGCCAAGGTTCGCCAGGTTCGGCGCGTAGCCGCTGTCAGGAAACGTGGAAGAATACGTAACTTCCGCGGTGTTAATGGTGCGCAGCGACCCGACAGCAGATGCTTCGTTGGCGGCCATGCGCGAACGCAACAGGTTGGGAATAGCGATGGCCGCGATGATCAAAATGATCGCCACGACGATCAGCAATTCGATAAGTGAAAAACCCTTTTGCCTCTTCATTATGGTTAATTCTCCTTGAGAGTTAAGTGCCAGAGCACGCCATACCATATCGCAAGGCGCGTGCCAATCGGTCGGCCGCTCGTACTAAGGTCCGGACCTATCGTAAAATAATGATTTTAATGCGTTTATTAGTCCAACGAGGTTGCCAGTGGTGTTCTAAAACAAGGTCTGCGGCCGCGTCCCGCTCGAAAACTGACCTTTTCTGTCAGTCCGGAACGCCCTAAACGGGCACCCCTCAGAGGCCGCTCATTCTCCGAAAAACAGCGACCGGAGGACGTCAAAAGACGTCCCCCGGTCGAGTAATCCACACTTCTTCAGTTTACTGCAGGGCCGAGTTAGCAGACGTCGCGGCCGTGCCGTTCAGCGTGTAGTAAATCACGCCGGACTGGTCCGAACCGAAACCGCGTTGACCGGTGGTGCCGATGTTCGTCGGAGTGGC